>JBAVCA010000463.1:0-5762 GCA_049586475.1 Nocardioides sp. | reverse complement strand
GTCGTGGGCGCCCGCACCCGCGAGCAGCTTTCTCGGAGCCTGCGATCGACCACCCGGACGGCTGCGGATCGCCCGCTCCGTCACCCCGCTCATCGCCGACGTCACGGTCGACCCCGAAGTCGTGCGCGCCTACGAGGACGCCTCACGGCTGCTGGAGTCGCTCGGCCACGACGTCGTCGACGTGCCGGCGCCGCTCGCGCCCGAGGCAGTGCCCGTCTTCGAGACCTGCTGGGCAGTGCTGACGGCGCTCTCGGTGGTCCCTGCCGAGCGCGAGCACCTGCTGCGTCCGCTCACCCGATGGCTGACCGAGCGAGGTCGCGCGGTCAGCGGCCCGGAGTTCGGGTTGGCGATCGGTGCGATGCGACGTTTCGCCGCAGGCGCGCTCGAGGCGCTGGCGCCCTACGACGCGGTGCTCACGCCGACCCTCGCCGCGCCGCCGCTGCCGGTGGGCGGCCTGCGCAATGACAACGACCCGGCCGCCGACTTCGAGGCGCAGAAGGCTTTCACCCCGTGGACCTCGGCCTGGAACGTCACCGGCATGCCGGCGATCAGCCTCCCGCTGCACTGGACGCCCGACGGGCTGCCGGTGGGCGTGATGCTCGCGGCGCGGCCCGGGGAGGAAGAGCTGCTGCTGTCGCTCTCGGCGCAGGTCGAGCAGGCGGCGCCGTGGCACCACCGCCGTCCGCCCCAGTGGGACTGACAGGTGGGACTAGGCCACGCCCCAGGCCTCGCGGAACTCTTCCGGCGACAGGTAGGTCATCTGTTCGCCGACCAGCCCGAGCAGGGTGGCCGCGGCCTCCCCGCCGCCGACCGGGATCCGCAGCTCGACGACATCGTCGCTGCGCCGGCGCACGACCACCTGGCCGACGCTGCTGAGCTCGAACTGACCGCCTGCGGTTGCGCACCACAGGTCGAGCGCGCCGGCCACGAAGCGGCCGCCCCGGCGCCGCGGCTTGGGCTCGAGGGCGTGTGCGTAGACCTCACCGGCGTGCGCGGGCTCGAGTGTGGACGTCACCTCACGAGTCTAGGTCGGGGGTCGCGACGTGCAGAGAGCTAGCGTGACGCGGCGAACCAGGTCTGCGCCGCCGCCGCGAATGCGGCCGGCTCCAGGACGCCCGCGCCCGCCGGGATGGCTGCGAGCAGCGGCAGGCCGGTCACCCCCGGAAGGTCGGTCCGGTTGCAGGTCTCAGCGAGGTCGGGCGTCTCGGGCCAGGACCCGATGACCAGACCGGTTGGCTCGAGGCCCCGGGCGCGCAGCGCGCCGACGGTGAGCTCGGTGTGGTTGAGCGTGCCGAGGCCGGCGGCGCACACGACGACGACCTCGACCTCGCGGTCACGGCTGAGCAGATCGGCGAGATCCAGGAGGGTGCCACCCTCGTGGTCCAGGCGCACGAGCAGCCCCCCTGCGCCCTCGACGATCACGACGTCGAAGCCGTCGGCCAGGGCGACGATCATCTCGGCATGCTCTGCGATCGTCGGGAGAGGCAGTCCTGCGCGGCGCGCTGCTGTGTCGGGGGCCAGCGGTTCGGGAAGCTCGACCAAGGTGCGGGTCTCGCATCCGGCGAGACGCTGGACGACATCGGCGTCACCCGGCTCGCCGGCGTTCACCCCGGTCTGGGCGGGCTTGACGACGAGCACCCGGCCGGTCGAGGTCGCGGCCCACGCTGCGGTCACGATGGTCTTGCCGACGTCGGTCGAGGTGCCGGTGATGACGATGATCCGGGCGGTGTCGGCCCGGGAGATTCTGGCGTCGCTCACGCGTGCTCCTTCACGACGGCGACCAGCACAGCCACAGCCCGTGCCCAGTCGTCTTCTCCGAGCCCCGCGTTGACGGTGACCCGCAGGCGCGAGACCCCATCCGGCACCGATGGGGGGCGGAAGCACCCGACCCTCACGCCCTGCACTGCCGCAGCGGCCTGCGCCGCGAGCGCAGCCTGGGGCGACGGCATCGGCACCGAGAGCACAGCGCCGATGCTGGGCTCGACGCCGAGGGCAGCGGCCAGGTCCTTGACCCGGGCGTGGACGACGCTCGGCAGCCCTGGCTCGGCAACCAGGACGTCGAGCGCGGCCAGCGCCCCGGCCGCCGCGGCCGGCGCCAGGCCGGTGTCGAAGATGAACGGGCGAGCGGTGTTGACGAGGTGCTCGATGATCGCCGGGTCACCCAGTGCCACCCCACCCTGGCTTCCGAGAGCCTTGGAGAGGGTCGCGGTCACCACGACGTGCGGGGCGCCGGCGAGGCCGGCGGCGTGCACGAGACCGGCGCCGTGAACGCCGAGGGCGTGCGCCTCGTCGACCACGAGCAGCGCGCCGGCGTCGGCGCAGATCTGGCCCAACTCGACCAGGGGAGCGGCGTCGCCCAGCACGGAGTAGACCGACTCGGCAAGCACCAGGACCCGCCGACCGGGAGCGGCGACGACGGTCCGGCGCACGGCCTCGACGTCGTTGTGCGGCACCACCACCAGCTCGGCGCGCGAGAGCCGGACCGCGTCGATGAGGGAGGCATGGATGTGAGCGTCGGAGACCACCAGTGCGTCGCGGTCGGCCAGCGCGGCGACCACCCCGAGGTTGGCGTGGTAGCCGGTGGAGAAGCTCAGCGCGGCCGGCTGGTCGAGGTAGGCGGCTAAGGCGCCCTCAAGGGCGGCGTGCAGGTCGAGACTGCCCGTGACCAGACGGGAGGCGCCCGATCCGGCACCCCACACCAGAGCAGCCTCAGCGGCCGCGGCGGTCACCCGGGGGTCGCGGGCGAGCCCGAGGTAGTCGTTGCCGGCCAGGTCGAGGGTCGCGTCGTCGGCGGCCCGTGGACGCAGCGCCCGGACCAGCCCCGCATCTGTCCGTGCGGCGGCTTGCCGCTGCAACCACTCGTCCCAGACCGCCTCGTCAGCCATCTCAAGCCACCCGGACGGCGGCCGTGATTGCTGCGCAGATCCGGTCGACGTCGTCGTCCTCGGTGACGTACGGCGGCATCGCGTAGACGAGATCGCGGAACGGTCTCAACCACACGCCGTAATCAGCAGCCGCCTCGGTGGCGCGCACGACGTCGACCTCGTGGTCGAGCTGCACCACGCCGACAGCGCCGACCGTACGCACGTCCACCACCCCGGGGAGCTCGCGGCACTGCTCCAGCCCCGCGACCAGGCCAGCGCCCACCCGAGCGACCTGGGCAGCCCAGTCGTCGGCCACGAGCAGGTCGAGGCTGGCCAGCGCGACGGTGCAGGCCAGCGCGTTGCCCATGAAGGTCGGCCCGTGCATCAGCACGCCCGACTCCGAGCCCGAGATGCCGCGAGCGACTCGGTCGGTGCAGACCACCGCAGCCAAGGAGAGGTAGCCGCCAGTCAGGGCCTTGCCCAGGCACATCAGGTCCGGGACCACGTCGGCGGCCGTGCACGCGAAGAGCGTGCCCGTGCGGCCGAAGCCGGTGGCGATCTCGTCCGCGATCAGCAACAGGTCGTGCTCATCGGCAGCCTCGCGCATCGCGCGCAGGCACTGCGGGTCATAGACCCACATGCCCCCAGCACCTTGCAGGAGCGGCTCGACGATGATTGCGGCGACCTCGTCGGCGACCTCGGCGGCAAGAGCACGGAAGCCCTGAACCCAGCTGGACACCTCCTCGGACCCGGGAGCCGGTGGGCGTGGCGCGAAGTGCTGGCCGGGGAGGACATCGGCGAACATCGAGTGCATGCCACCCACCGGGTCGCACACGCTCATCGCACCGAAGGTGTCGCCGTGGTAGCCGCCGCGGACAGTCAGCATCTTGGTCCGTCCGGGACGCCCGGCACCGCGCTGCCACTGCAGCGCCATCTTCAGCGCGACCTCGACCGAGACCGATCCCGAATCGGCGAGGAAGACCCGCTCCAACGGCTCGGGGGTCATCTCGACGAGCCGCTGGGCCAGCCTGATCGCGGGAGCGTTGGTGAGCCCGCCGAACATGACGTGGGCGAAGTCGACCGAGGCGACTGCTGCGTCCAGCGACGGCTGCCCGTAACCGTGGACGGCGGCCCACCACGACGACATGGCATCGACGAGCTCGCTGCCGTCCTCCAGCGTGAGCCGGACGCCGCGGGCCCCGGTGACCAGCCGGACCGGCGTCGGGGCCGTCATCGAGGTGTAGGGGTGCCAGACGTGCTCGCGGTCGAAGGCGAGGAGCGCGTCGGGTGAGGTGCTCACGAGGACGGAGAAAAGATCAGGCGTTCGGCACAGCCGCGGTGCCGGCCCCGCGACGACGCTTGGCCGGGTCATGGGAGACATCGCTCGCCACAGCCTCGCTGGCACTGTCGGAGCCGAGCACGACGAAGCCGTTGTCGCGGATCAGCTCGAGATCGGTCTCGGCGGCCTGGCCCTCGGAGGTGAGGTAGTCGCCGAGGAAGATCGAGTTGGCGACATGCAGGGCCAGGGCCTGCAAGGAGCGCAGGTGCATCTCCCGGCCGCCGGCGATCCGGATCTCCCGATCGGGGCACACGAACCGGGCCATCGCCAGGATCTTCACGCAGCGTGCGGGAGTGAGCTCCCAGGTGTTCTCGAAGGGCGTGCCGTCGAAGGGCATCAGGAAGTTGACCGGGATCGAGTCGGACTCGAGGTCCCGCAGGGCGAAGAGCGCCTCGACGAGCTGCTCGTCGCTCTCCCCGAGGCCGGCGATCAGACCGCTGCAGGGCGACATCCCGGCGCTCTTCACCTTGGTGACGGTGTCGACCCGATCGGCGTAGGTGTGCGTCTGGACGATGTTGTCGTGGTGGGACTCAGCGGTGTTGATGTTGTGGTTGTAGGCATCGACCCCGGCGTCGCGCAGACGCTCGGCCTGGCCGTCCTTGAGCAGGCCCAGGCAGGCGCAGATCTCGACCCCAGGATTCTCTGCCTTGATGCTGCCGACCATGTCGGCGACCCGGTCGACGTCGCGGTTGGTCGGCCCCCGACCGCTCGAGACCATGCAGACACGGGTGGCGCCGCCCTTGAGCCCGGCGGCGGCTTGCTCGAGCGCCTCGTCGGTGTTGAGCCACTTGTACTTCAAGATGTCGGCAGTCGAGCCGAGCGACTGCGAGCAGTAGTTGCAGTTCTCGGGGCACAGGCCGGACTTGAGGTTCACCAGATAGTTGACCTTGACGGTGTTGCCGAAGTGTTCGCGCCGCAGCCGTCCCGCAGCGGCGACGACGTCGAGGAGCTCGTCGTCGTGAGCCCGGAGCACCGCCAGGGCGTCGTCCTCGGTCGCCGGCTTGCCGTCCAGGATCGCGCTGGCGAGCTGGTCGTACGACGTGGATGTCACGGTCATGGGGTACTCCTGCGGCTGCTGCGGTGGATCACGGTACGGATCGCGGTACGGATCGCGGCACGGATCATCGGGCGGGGTCGACGTGCGTGCTCAGTATGCCGATCCCGGCCGTGGCGTCCTGCGGTGGTCCACGTGGCGCAGATCGCTCACCCTGCCCCGCCGGTGTCGACGACGGCGCCGCTCAGCTCGGCGAGCAGCACAGCGCCGGCGAGGTCCACCCGGGTCTTGCCCAGGATCGCAGTGGTCAGGTCGACCCCGTCGAGGCCGGCACCGCGTAGATCTGCCCCCTCGAGGGAGGTCTGGCGAACCGTAGCGAGGTCGAGGCGCGCATCACGGAGCACCGCGCCGGTCAGCTTGGCCAGCGAGAGATCGGCCTCACGCAGATCGATGCCGCTGAGGTCGAGACGCGCCAGGTCGGCGCCGCGCAGGCCCACCCCCAGCCACTGTCCGCCGCGGATCGTCATCGGGCGCAGCGTGCACCGGGAGAAGGTCGAGCCCGAAA
>JBAVCA010000462.1:0-2773 GCA_049586475.1 Nocardioides sp. | reverse complement strand
GCTCTCTATCCAGCCCGTCGACGGGCTGGATAGAGAGCTGAACGGTGAGTTACAAGGGGCGGCCCGGGTACGGCGACAACCCCCGAGCCAAGCCGAGTCAGTCTCCGGACGGCACCGTGGCGGTGATGGCGGTGCCGTCGGCGCGCAGCATGCCAACCGGGTTCGGCGGCTCGCCGGAGATGCGGGCTCCGTGCCCGTCCAGCGACACCGTGACATCGGCGTCGGGGGCAACCGTGACGCTCTCGCCGCGGACCTCGAAGGTGACCGGGCGGGTGCCGTCCTCCACCGTCAGCACGACCTCGTCGGCGCAGACCCGCACCCGGACCCGCGTGCCGCGCAGGGTGAGCCGGAAGGTCAGCGACTCCCAGCCGTCGGGCAATCGCGGGTCGAGCTTCCATCGTCCGGAGCCGAGGTCCCGGAAGCCTCCGAAGCCGGAGGCCAAGGCACTCCAGACCCCACCGGTCGAGGCGACGTGCACCCCGTCCGCGGTGTTGGCGTGCCGGTCGGCCAGGTCGACGAAGAGGGAGGCATGGAAGTAGCGCAGCGCCAGGTCGTGGTAGCCGACCTCCGCGGCGATGATCGCCTGGACGACGGCTGAGAGCGTCGAGTCACCGGTGGTGATCGGGTCGTAATAGTCGAAGTCGGCCTTCTTCTGCTCCTGGGTGAAGTCCTCGCCCTGGAGAAAGAGCGCGAGCACGACATCGGCCTGCTTGAGCACCTGGAACCGGTAGATCACCAAGGGGTGGTAGTTCAGCAGCAGCGGCCGCTTCTCGACCGGCGTCTGCTCGAGGTCCCACATCTCCCGCTCGAGGAAGTGCGCGTCCTGCGGGTGGATGCCCAGGTGCGCATCGAAGGGGATGGCCATCGCCTCAGCGGCGCGCACCCAGTTGTCGACCTCGACCTCACCCAGGCGCACACGTCGGGTCATCGCACGATACGCGTCGGGGCGGTACTCCTCGAGGAACAGCACCGCCTCGGCCGCCCGGCGCAGGTTGAAGCGCGCCATCACGTTGGTATAGAGGTTGTCGTTGACCACGGTGGTGTACTCGTCAGGTCCGGTGACCCCGTGGATGTGGAACGTCGAGCCATCCTCGTCGCGCCAGAAGCCCAGGTCGTACCACAATCGCGCGGTCTCGACGAAGATGTCGATCGCCTGGTGGTCGAGGAACTCGTAGTCGCCGGTGGCTCCCACGTACTGGCTGAGCGCGTAGGAGATGTCCGCATCGATGTGGTACTGCGCGGTGCCGGCGGCGTAGTACGCCGATGCCTCCTCGCCGTTGATCGTGCGCCAGGCGAACAGGGCGCCCTGCTGCGCGAGCTGGCGCGCCCGGCGTCGCGAAGCCTCCAGCAGAGAGTGACGGAATCGCAGCGCGTTGCGGGCCGCCCAAGGGTTGGTGTACGTCAGGAACGGCATCACGTAGACCTCGGTATCCCAGAAGTAGTGACCGCCGTAGCCGGAGCCGGTCACCCCCTTGGCCGGGATCCCGATCCCGTCCGCGCGAGCCGCTGCCTGGATGATCGAGTACAGGTTCCAGCGCACGGCTTGCTGGATGGCCGGCTGGTCGGCGATCTCGACGTCGGAGCGCTCCCAGAAGTCGGCCAACCAGGCCTGCTGGTCAGCGACGTGCTTGGTCACGCCGTCCTCCCGCACCCGGTTCAGGGTGCGCGCGCAACGATCGAGCAGTTCTCCGGTAGGGACCACCTTGGCGGTGTGGTAGCTCACGGTCTTGGTGAGCTTGATCGACTGCCCCGGTTGGGCCGTGACCTGGTAGATCGCCTTGATGATGTCGTCGTCGCGCTCGTACGCCGCCTGGTGGTCGTTGTCGGTCTCGAGGTGGTGGTCGACGGCGAGCGCGATGGTCATCCCGCTCTCGGCGCACTTGTAGCGGAGCGAGAGCCGGTCGTCGTCGAGGTCGCCGTGCTCGAGGTCTTCGGACTCGGGCAGAAGGACCCGCGTGGAGAAGTGCTCGGCCTTGCGAGGGTCGGCCACCGCGACGGACTTGGCCGCTTCTGCGGCGTGGGCCAGGTCGACGGCGGCACCGCGGTCGGCGTCCTGGCGGTTGAGCACCTGTGAGCTGATCGTGATCGGGGCGGCCGCGTCGAGCATCGTGACCTCGAAGGTCATGATCGCCAGGTGACGCTGGGTGAACGACACCATCCGGGTGCTGTCGACCTGAACCCGCTTGCCACTGGGCGTGCGCCAGAGGACATGGCGCGACAGGATGCCGGTGCGGAAGTCGAGGGTGCGCTCGTACTCCACGAGGTCGGCGGTGGAGAGCTCGAGCGGCTCGTCGTCCACGTAGAGCCGGATGATCTTGGCATCGGGGGCGTTGACGATGGTCTGGCCGACCTTGGCGAACCCGAACGCCTCCTCGGCGTGCTGGATCGGCCAGGTCTCGTGGAATCCGTTGATGAAGGTGCCGTTGGCGGTGAAGTCCCGGCTCTCCTCATAGTTGCCGCGCAGCCCCAGGTAGCCGTTGCCGACGCTGAAGATCGACTCGGTCACGCCGAGGTCGGAGTGGTCGAAACGGGTCTCGGTCAGCTTCCACTCATCGATCGGGAAGCGGCTGCGGTCCAACGGGTCGACGGCTGCGGGGGCGACGTGGCTCGCACCGTGCTTCTCGGCGAGGACCGGGTCCACCGTGCTCATGCGCGCTCACCGCCGAGGAAGGCGTCGGTCAGCTCCATGAGGTCGGCGACCACGACGTCAGCCCCAGCAGCGAGCAGGGCGTCGGCACCGACACCTCGGTCGACACCGATCACGAGCCCGAAG
>JBAVCA010000461.1:0-2679 GCA_049586475.1 Nocardioides sp. | reverse complement strand
CCGCATCAGTGACCACCACGACGTCGCGAAACCGGTCGCCCAGGGCGTGCTCACGAACCAGCGCGTCCAGCTGGTGGCCACGGTCGGCGTCGGGAAAGGTCTGTCGCGCCAGCAGCATCTCCACTCGCGGTTCGGCCGCGAAGGTGCGCGCCACCCGGGGCGCCTCGGGGCTCGGAGCGGTGAGGACGATGGCATCGCGGCCCACGTCGTTGCTCAGGACCTGAAGATCGGCGTCGGTGGCGGAGGTGCTGACCACGAAGATCCGCTGATGACCAGGCACGCTCGCGACGATAGCCCGGTTGCGTAGAGCGCGTTATCCCCCGTCGGGGCAGCGGGCTACGGTGAGGCGTGTTCCATCTGATGTTCCTCGAGCCCCGGATCCCCGGCAACACGGGGAGTGCGATCCGGTTGGCGGCCGGGACCGGGACGATCCTGCACCTGGTCGAACCGCTCGGCTTCGACCTGTCCGAGCCCAAGCTGAAGCGGGCCGGGCTGGACTACCACGACCTGGCCTCGGTCGTGGTGCACCCGAACCTCGACACCGCGCTGGCCGGCTCGGACCTGGCGGCCTCGAGGGTCTTTGCCTTCACCGCCCACGCCACCCGCTGGTTCAGCGACGTCGTGTTCGAGCCGGGCGATGTGCTGCTCTTCGGGCCCGAGCCCACCGGGCTCCCCGACGAGGTGCTGAGCCATGATCGGGTGACCGAGCAGCTGCGGATCCCGATGGTGCCTGGTCGCAGGTCGCTGAACCTGTCCAACGCTGCGGCCCTGGTGACCTACGAGGCCTGGCGGCAGCACGGGTTCTCCGGCGCCCAGTAGGTCTCGAGCGTCTGATCGTGGGTGCAAGATGTCGCTATGTCCGACGTCGAAACAAGGATCCGTTCGCTCCTCGCGGAGATGCAGGACGCGGTAGCCGCCAATGACCTGGGCGCACTTGATGCCCTGTTGGACGAGGAGGCCGTGCTGTTCGGCACCGCGGTGGCCAACACCGATCGTCGCGAGAGTCTTGACTACCTCAGCGCCGTGGTCGCCCAGCCGGGGACGATCGGCTGGACCTGGGACACGGTGCTACCGATCGTGGATGAGTCGGAGCTCCTCGTCTTCGCGGTCGTGGGGACGGTCGGGTTCGACGAAGGTGGCGCCGGATCGGTCACCGAGCGAGACGCGTTCCGGCTGACGATCGTCGCCGTCTGGCGCGATGAGCGCTGGCGGTGTGCGGCACTTCCACGGATCTGTGCCCGACGCGGAGTAGACCGGTGGGAGTCACGCTCCAGCGGGCGGACTGCGGCCGCACTCCGCACGTCAGCGCCGTGTGTCGGGACCGGTCAACGCATCGCTGCCGGTTCGACGCAGAACTCATTGCCACCGAGTCAGCCACGACAACGAGGTCTCCGACCACGCGCCCCGTCAGCAGCAGACGACGGCAGGTGCCCCTAAAGTCTCGACATCATGAAGCGCATCTCGGTGGTCGGCAGCTCCGGCTCTGGCAAGACGACTGTCGCCCTGCGGCTGGCCCAGGCGCTGTCTGCTCCTCATGTCGAGCTGGACGCCTTGCACTGGGGAGCGGACTGGAGTGCCGCGACGAATGATGAGTTGTCCGAGCGCGTGAAGGCCGCGACCTCCGGCGAGCGCTGGGTCGTCGACGGCAACTACTGGAGCAAGATCGGACCGCAGGTGTGGGCCGAGGCCGACACGGTCGTGTGGGTCAGTCCGCCCCGGTGGCGCACGACCTGGCAGTCCGTGACCCGGACAGTGCGTCGCGCCGCCACCCGTCAGGAGCTGTGGAGCGGCAACCGCGAGAGCTGGCGCGGTCTGATGTTCTGGCGCGGCGAGGAATCGATTCTCTGGTGGTCCTGGACGACGTACGCACGCACGCAGGAGCGCTACAGCCAGGCGATGCGCGATCCGCGATGGCGGCACCTCGACTTCCATCGGCTGCGGACGCGGCGCGAGATCGACCGATTCGTCGATCGGGTGGATGGACTCAGCTCAGGCGGCGATCGACCGGTCCGGTGATGGTCTCGGACCGGGCCTGATCCGGCGCCACCGATGGAGGCGGAAAGCACACCGCGAGGTGCGCGCGAGGGCCGACGTCCTGGCCCTCCTAGACTGCGGCCCATGCCTGAGATCACACGAGACGAGGTCGCCCACCTGGCCGACCTCGCCCGGATCGACCTGGACGACGCGGAGCTCGATCACCTCGCGCCGCAGCTGTCGGTCATCCTCGAGTCCGTTGCCTCCATCAGTGCAGTGGCCAGCGCCGACGTCCCGCCGACGTCGCACCCGCTGCCGCTGACCAATGTCTTCCGTGAGGACGTCGTCGAGCCCTGCCTGACCGCCGAGCAGGCGCTGGCAATGGCGCCCGACACCGACCAGCAGCGCTTCTCCGTGCCGCGGATCCTGGGGGACGAGCAGTGAGCGCCTCCACCAGCCCGATCCGGCAGACGGCCGCCGAGATGGCCGCCGCGCTCGCCGACGGGTCGACCACCTCGGTGACCCTCACCCAGGCCCACCTCGATCGCATCGCCGAGGTCGACGGCGCGGTCCACGCTTTCCTGCACGTCGACGCCGACGGGGCGCTGGCCCAGGCCGCGGCCTCGGACGCGCGTCGCTCGGACGGCACCGCGCTGCACGACCTGGACGGCGTGCCGATCGCGGTCAAGGACGTCCTCGCCACCC
>JBAVCA010000460.1:0-18780 GCA_049586475.1 Nocardioides sp. | reverse complement strand
CAGGTGGCTCGCTCGGGGAAGCCGTGCAGGAGCACCGCGGGGGTGCCATCGAGGGGTCCGTCGTCGAGCACGTCGAAGACCAGGTCGCCGCGGCGGTAGGACGTCAGACGGTCGCTCACGAGACGTGCACCGCCTGGTAGACCTCGCGCTTGGGCACGCCGGCCAGGCGGGCGACGTCGAGGATGGCGTCTTTTCGACTCATGCCCTGATCCTCCCGCTCCCTCACCTCGGCCCGCAGGGTGCCCTCGTCGGTCGAGATGGCAGCGGCCGGCGGCGCGCCCGCCACCACGATCGTGACCTCGCCCCGGACCCCCTCGGCGGCCCAGAGCGCCAGCTCGGCCAGGGAGCCGCGGCGCACCTCCTCGTAGGTCTTGGTCAGCTCGCGGCACACCGCAGCCGACCGGTCCTCGCCCCAGGCCAGGGCCATCGCGGCGAGCGCCGCCTCGGTCCGGTGAGGGGCCTCGAAGAAGACCATGGTGCGCGGCTCGGCAGTCAGGTCGGCGAGCCGGCGCGAGCGCTCCCCGGCCTTGCGCGGCAGGAAACCCTCGAAGCAGAACCGGTCGACGGGCAGGCCGGAGACGGCCAGTGCGGTCAGCACCGCCGAGGGCCCGGGGACAGCGGTGACCCGCACCCCGGCCGTCACGGCGGCCGCGACCAGGCGGTAACCGGGGTCGGAGACGCTCGGCATGCCTGCGTCGGTGACCACCAGCACCCGCTGGCCGGCCAGCAGAGCCTCCAGCAGGGCGGGAGTGCGTTGCTCCTCGTTGCCCTCGAAGTAGGAGACCACCCGACCCGTGATCGTGACCCCGAGGTCGGTGGTCAGCCGCCTGAGCCGGCGGGTGTCCTCGGCGGCGACGACCTGGGCAGTGGCGAGCTCCTCGGCCAGGCGGGGCGAGGCATCGCTCGGGCGACCGATCGGGGTCCCCGCCAGGACCAGGACCCCCTCCCCGGCAACCGGGCTGTCTGCTCTCTCGTCCGCCACGGCTCGATCATGTCAGTCGCCCGGCCACGAACCCACAGGTCGGCTGGCGGCCCGCCGTACAGTTTCGCTCCGTGACCGACCTGCAGGAGCGACCGCCACAGGGGCTGTCCTCGACGGCCGACGGGCGGTTGGTCCCGAGCGCGTGGCACCGGGCCCGACGACGTGCGACAGTCCTCAGGGGTAGTGCCAGCAGAGGAGCCAGCGGCTGGGTGGGGGCGATCGCGGTGACCCTGCTGGCGTTCGGCATGCGGGTCTGGCACCTGGGCAGCCCGCACCGCTTCGCCTTCGACGAGACGTACTACGCCAAGGACGCCTGGGCGATGGCCAACTTCGGCTTCGTGCGCAACTACCTCGACGAGGTCGGCGGCGACAAGATCGACCAGGCCGTGCTGGCCGGGCGCACGCAGGGAGTGTGGGACGAAGGGCCCTCGATGATCGTGCACCCGGAGGTCGGCAAGTGGCTGATCGCGCTGGGAGAGAAAGCCTTCGGGATGGACCCGTTCGGCTGGCGGATCGCCTCGGCGGTGATCGGCTCGCTGATGGTGCTGGTGCTCATCCGGTTGACCCGACGGTTGACCGGCTCCGCGTTGCTGGGTCTGGTCGCCGGGTTGCTGCTGGCCTTCGACGGGCTGCACTTCGTGCTCTCCCGCTTGGCGCTGCTGGACATCTTCCTCGCCTTCTTCCTCCTGTGTGGGGTGAGCTGCCTGGTCAACGACCGCGACTGGCACCGGGGCAGGCTGGCCGACCTGATCGATCCCGAGGCGCCGCCAGGGCGGGGTGACGGGAAGGGTCGGTGGGGCCCCGTGCGCGGCGTCCTGTGGCGGCCGTGGCTGCTGCTGGCCGGCGTCAGCTTCGGGTTGGCGCTGGGCACCAAGTGGACCGCGGCCTATCCCCTGGCCGCCTTCGGGCTGCTGGTGTGGGTGTGGAGCGCCGGCGCCCGCCGCTCGTTCGGGGTGCGTTGGTCGCTGCTGCGC
The DNA here is from genome assembly GCA_049586475.1 of Nocardioides sp. Lineage (GTDB taxonomy): Bacteria > Actinomycetota > Actinomycetes > Propionibacteriales > Nocardioidaceae > Nocardioides. Next base: position 16,824 of record JBAVCA010000460.1, on the reverse strand, counting down.
GGTGCTGTGGTCGACGGGCTGCCGGCGTTCGTCCAGCTGGTCGGGGTCGCCTTCATCGTCTACGTCAGCACCTGGACCGGCTGGTTGATCAACGCCGATGAGTACGAGCGCGACCTCTCGAGCACTCAGTACACCGGATTCATCGCCGAGAACCCCTGCACCGGCCGGGGCGAGGACCGCGCGACCGACAACGTCTCCGATGACGACGCCCGATGGCCCACGGCCACGGAGCCGGATGCCTCGGGCTTCGGTGAAGCGACCCAGTCCCTGCGCTCGCTCTGGTACTACCACCAGGACGTCTACGTCTTCCACACCCACTACCTCAACTGCAGCAGCCACCCCTACCAGTCGAAGCCATCCGGGTGGTTGCTCGACAACCGTCCGGTCGGGGTCGCCACCGACCTCGACATCGCCCCCGGCGAACAGGGCTGCACGGCGGCTGAGGGCTCGGTCTGCTATCGCCAGGTGCTGCTCATCGGCACCCCGCTGCTCTGGTGGGGCGCGTGCGCAGCGCTGATCGCAGCCGGGGTGCTGTGGGCGGGCACTCGCGACTGGAGGTACGGCGTCGCGATCGTCGGGGTGCTCTCCACCTGGCTGCCGTGGCTGCTGTACGACGAGCGCCCGATCTTCCTCTTCTACGCGGTCGCCTGCCTGCCGTTCATGATCCTGGCGATCGCGCTGGTGATGGGCAAGCTCATCGGACCCTCCCGGCGGCCGTCGCCGCGTCGCACGATCGGGGTGGTGGTCTCCGGGGCGTTCTTCGTGCTGGTGCTGCTGAACTTCGCCTACTTCTATCCGATCCTGTCCTACGAGGTGATCCCCCGGACCTCGTGGTTGAACCGGATGTGGTTCGACCGTTGGATCTGACAGCCCGTCGAGCAACGGGTCTTCCCGCCCCGAAATGCCGAGAACGGCCCTGCCCCGCAACAGGTGCGGGTCAGGGCCGTTCTCTGGTGGTGTGAGTTACTCGCCGGCCACGAAGTCGGCCACGTCGGCACCGACGTACAGGTCGGACACCGACTGCGCGCCACCGGGGACGTCAGCGGCACGGAAGATGTAGCTGGCGTCGCTGGGCGACTTGCCGACCTCGTAGGTCAGCGGGACGGCCAGGCCCTCGGTCTCGACGGTGCCGATCTCGTCCTTGGCTGCGTTGACGCCTTCGGGCGTCAGGTCGCCGTTCTCGCACGCCTTGTCGAGGATCTGACGCATGACGTCAGCAGCAGCCGTGCCGAAGACCACACCGAGCGTGGGGTCGCCGGGGTACTCGGCCGTGTACGCCTTGAGCAGGTCGGGCAGCTTGTCGAACGGTGCGACCGGCGAGGCGACGTAGAGGTTCTTGATGAGGGCCGCACCGGACGGACCCTCGAGCAGTGCCGGGGCGAAGACCGGGTTGTTGCCCACGAGCGGGATGTCGAGGCCCTGTGCCGCGGCCACGCCGGCGACCGAGGCGGTCTGCCCCGGAGCCACGGTGAGCGCGATGGCCTTGACACCCTCGGCCTTGAGCTTGGTGACCTGGGCCGTCATGTCGGCATCGGTCGCCTGGATCTGCTGCTCGACGACCTCCATGTCGTGCTGCTCGGCGAAGTACGTCGAACCGGCCAGGCCGCCCGCGCCGTACTCACCCTCGAAGTAGATGTGCCCGATCTTGTCCCCCTCCTTGATCTTGCCTTCTTCCAGGAGGTAGTCGAGGACGTTGATCATCTCGACCTCGTAGGTCGCGCCGACGATGGTGATCTGCGGGGACTCGGTCAGGGACTCGGCCCAGGCTGCCGGGATGTTGACCATCTGGTCGGCGTCGAACTGCGGGATCAGGCCGGTGTTGATCGGTGAGCCGATCGTCTGCTCGATCGCCAGCACGTCGTTCTTGATCGAGCTGTAGAGCTGGATGCCGCGCTGGGTGTCATAGCCGTGATCCTTCACCGACTCCTCGACCGTGTAGGTGCCGCAGATCTTGTCGCCTTCGTTCTGCGTGCGCCAGTAGAGCGACTGGGCGTTGGTGATGTCCTGGCCGAGTGCGGCGAAGACGCCGGTCAGGTCGGTCAGGGCGCCGAGCGTGATGACGTTTCCGTCGATCCCACGACCGACCTCCACACCGTCTTGGGTGGACGTCTCGTTGTCCGACGACTTGGTGCTGCAGCCGGACGCGGCGAGCAGGGTGGTGGCAGAAACGAGCGCCAGCACCTTCCGCTTGTTGAACGTGTTCATCTGTTGTCTCCTCCGGTTGACGGGTCGGCTGGTGCCGGCGTCGTGGACTGGTCGTGATCGGCGTCGATGACCGCAGAAGCAGCACCTGACGCACGGCTGGGTCGCCGCAAGCGGCGGACGAGTCCGGCGAGGCCGCCGGGCTCGAAGAGGACGACGAGGACGATGGCCCCGCCGTAGAGGAAGGCTGCGGCCTGGCTCGCCACGATGCCGGACTGGCCGGGCTCGACGATGAAGGGCAGCGAACCGGCGTACTGCTGCAGCACCAGGGGCGCCGAGCTGACGAAGGTGGCTCCCAGGATCGCGCCGGTCACCGAGCCCAGCCCACCCAGGACGATCATCGCGAGGAACTGCACCGACAGCGCGAGTCCGAAGGAGTCGGGGGCGACCGAGCCGATCGACAAGGCGTAGAGCACGCCGGCCAACCCGGCGTACATCGAGGAGACCAGGAACGCGCGCGCCTTGTAGGCCCGGACGTCGACCCCCATGACCGAGGCGGCGACCTCGCTGTCACGCAGGGTCTGCAGCGCACGACCCGGACGCGAGCGCACCAGGTTGTTGGCGAACCAGCAGGCCACGACGCACAGCGCCAGCCCGAGGTACCACAGGCGCTCGGTCTGACCGAACGGCACGCCGGCGATCACCAGCTCCGGGGAGTCGGACCCCCCGAAGTTGAAGCCGAAGAGGGAGAAGCCCGGCACCAGGCGGCCGTTGAAGCCTCCGGTCACCGACGTCCAGGTGTTGAGCACGTGCTGGCCGATGAAGACCAGCCCGAGCGAGGCGATGCCGAGGTAGATCCCCCGCAGCCGGGCAGCGATCGGGCTGAAGATCACGCCGGCCAGGCCGGAGGCGACGACACCGAGCACCATGCCGACGAGCGGTGGCCACTCCAGGCCACCGTAGGAGTTGGCGCTCCCACCCGGTGCACCCGAGACGTAGGTGTAGGTCACGGCACCGACGGCCAGGAAGAAGGCGTGGGCCAGCGAGAGCTGCCCGGTGGTGCCGACCAGGAGGTTGAGGCCGAGCGCGCCGATGATGGCGGCGAAGACGGCGAACCCGGTGCGCAGCCAGAACTCCTCGACGTAGAGCGGGAGCACCAGCAGCACGACGACGGCCGCGAGGATCGCGACGAGCTTGATGATCCGGCTGGCAGGCCACGAGCTGGGCTGCCGGCTCGCAGCCGGAGCCGCGCGATGAGCGGTAGCAGTCTCAGACACGGGTCAGCTCCTTCGTGCCGAAGAGTCCGGAGGGTCGCACCAGCAGGACGGCGACCATGACCACGTAGGGCACCACGTCGCCGAAGCCGCGCCCGAGGAAGGCGATCTGGTCCTGGTAGCCCGCGGCCATCGCCTCGGCGACGCCGATGGTCAGACCCCCGACGAGGGCGCCGTGGGTGGAGTCCAACCCACCCAGGATGGCGGCGGGGAGAGCGCTCAGGGCCACGAAGGCCACGGCGGGTGTCACCCCCGGGGTCGGGGAGCCGACGGCGAACAGACCGGCCACGGCGGCCAGCACGCCGGCCAGCATCCAGGCGAACATGGAGACCCGACCCCGGTGGATCCCCATCAGCGCGGCCGCCTCACCGTCCTCGGCGGCGGCGCGCATCGAGATGCCCCAGTTGGAGTACTTGAAGATCGCGAAGAAGCCCGCGATCAGCACGGCGGCGACAACGATGGCCACCGCTCGGTTCATGGTGATGCCGACCCCGCCGATGGAGATCGCCCTCCCACCCCACGGGTGGTTCACGTTGAGGATGTCGGAGCCGATGCGGCGGGTGAGCTCGGTGATGATGATGAGGTCGACACCGATCGTCAGGATCGCCAGGCCGATCACCGGGGCGCCGCGCAGGCGGTTGATGATCAGCCGCTCGACAAGCATCGCGGCGATCGCGGCTCCGCCGATGCCGACCACCAGCGCCGGCCAGAACCCCATCGTGTTGTCGAGGTGCCCGATCAGATAGGCGCCGAGGAGCAGGAGCGAGCCCTGCATGAAGCTGGTGACCTCGCTGGCCTTGAAGATGATCACGAAGCCGAGAGCGATGAGTGCGTAGACAGCACCGAGCGACAAGCCGTTGAGCAGCAGGGACAGGAACTGGGTCATGACGAGCTCTCCTCGTGGTGGGTGTCCCGATCAGCGGCGACGGAGGGCTCCGAGTCGTCACCTGCTCCGAGGTAGGCGCGGATGACCTCGGGGTTGGCCTGGGTCTCGTCCGGGGTGCCGTCGGCGATGAGGCGACCGAAGTCGAGGACGGTCACCCGGTCGGCGATGCTCATCACCATCCCCATGTCGTGCTCGACCAGCACGATCGAGATCCCGAGCTCGTCGCGGATCTCGAGCACCGCTTGGGCCATCCGGTCGGTCTCCTCGGCGTTCATGCCGGCCACCGGCTCGTCGAGCAGCAGGAGCCGCGGCTCGGTGCACAGGGCGCGAGCCACCTCCACCCGCTTCTGGTCACCGTAGGAGAGCACCCCGACGGGCAGGTCGAGCTTGGACCCGAGCTCGAGGAACTCGGCTATCTCGCGGACCCGCTCCGCGTGCCGGCGCTGCTCGCGCGTCGCGGTCGGGAGCCTCAGCCCCGAGGCGAGGAAGCCGGCCTTGGTCAGGCCGTGCCGCCCGAGCATCAGGTTGTCCGCCACCGTCTGGGTGCCCGACAGGGCGATGTTCTGGAACGCGCGCGCGACGCCGAGGTGCGCGATCTTGTGCGGGCGCATGCCGTTCAGCACGGTCGAGCCGAGGGTCACCGTGCCGGCCGAGGCGCGGTAGACGCCCGAGAGCACGTTGAACATCGTCGACTTGCCGGCTCCGTTGGGCCCGATCACTGCGTGCACCGTGCCTGGCTGCACCGTGAAGGAGACATCGGAGAGCGCCTTGATGGCGCCGAACTCGACCGTGATGTTGGCGACGGTCAGGGTCTCCACGTCCTCGCGGAGGTTCACGTTGGGGTTCACGCTGGGGTTCACGTCGGGCGTGGTCGTCACTGGATCCACCTCGTGAGCTTCTTGGTCGTCCTGGTTGCCACCGCTGCGCGCTTGGGGCCGTCGTCGGCGCTGTGACCCAGGTAGAGGCGTTGCACGGCGTCGGACTTGGACAGCTCGTCGGCCGAGCCCGAGAGCGAGACCTTCCCGACGTCGAGCACGAAGGCGTCGTCGGCGACGCCGAGCGCCATGGTGGCGTTCTGCTCGACGAGGAGGACCGAGGTGCCCTGACGGTTGATCTCCCGGATGACCTCGCCGATCTGCCCGATGATGCGGGGAGCCAGCCCCAGCGAGGGCTCGTCGAGGAGCAGCAGCTGCGGATGGGACATCAGGCCACGGCCGATGGCGAGCATCTGCTGCTCTCCACCGGAAAGGAGGCCGGCTCGCTGGGTCTTGCGCTCGGCGAGCACCGGGAACATCGTGTAGATACGCTCGTAGTCGGCCGAGCGATCGCTCTTGTCCCGGACGCCCAGGCTGCCGGCCTTCAGGTTCTCCTCGACCGTGAGCCTGGTGAAGATGCGACGCCCCTCCGGGACCTGGACGAGGCCGGTGGCGACGCAGTGCGCAGGATCGAGGCCCTTGAGGGTCTTGCCCCGGTAGAGCAGCTCGCCGCTCTCGACCTTGCCCCGATGCAGGCTCAAGGTGCCGGACAGTGCGCGCAGGAGGGTCGTCTTGCCGGCTCCGTTGCTGCCGAGCAGCGCGACCACCCCACCTTCGGGGACCGTCAGGCTGATGCCGCGCAGCGCTTGCACCACTCCGCCATAGGTCACGACGAGATCGCGGACCTCAAGGATCGGGGTGGCGCCGGCCTGCCCTACGGTCTGCCCACTGGTGGGTCCTGGATTGCTCATGCGCGGTCCTCCCTCGTCCTGCTGACCGTGGCACGGACGTGAGTGACGGCGGTCACACACGCCGTCCGGACAACGTGTCGGTTTGGTATCGATGCACGAGCGGACCGTCCCAGGGCGTGGCGGCAGGGTGTCAGCAAGATCACTTGACCGATCGTAGAGACCCTGATCACAGGGAGACATGTCGGAGGACTCCACAATCTGGCCCATGGATGTGTGTCCGCGCTCCGCTTGGTCCGAGGCTTGGTCCGAGGTTCTGGGATCAGCGGGCCGAGACCCGGTGCAGGCGTAGCGCGACGTGCAGCTCGAGCTGGCGAGCCGGCTCCTGCCAGTCGGCACCGATCAGCTTGCCGATCCGGTCGAGTCGCTGCGTCACGGTGTTCACGTGCACGTGCAAGGCGTCCTTGGTGCGCGCCAGGTGCCCACCGGTGTCGAAGTAGGCCTGCAGCGTCCTGACCAGGTCGGTGCCGCGACGCTCGTCGTACTCCAGCAACGGCCCCAGGCATCCGACGACGAAGTCCGCCACGTCGGAGTGGTCGCCCAGCACCAGGCCAACGAAGCCGAGCTCGGTCATCGACGACCCCTGCCCGTCACGGCCCAGCGAGCGGAGTGCCGTCACACACCGCACGGCCTCGCCGTGCGCCTCCCCCACCGAGCCGAAGCCCACGACCGGACCCGCACCTCCCACGGTCACCGGACGGCCCAGGCTGGCCCCGAGCTCGTCGGCGAGCGACTGCGCGGTCGCGCCGGGCCCGACGTCGTCGGCGGGAAGCAACAGGACCAACCGACCCTCGAAGACGGTCGAGAGGCCGCCGCACCTGGCCGCCACGTGCTCGACCGCGCTCGCTGCCCGGCCACGATCGGCCCCCTCCAAGTCGACGGCGAAGAGCGCGTGCGAGCTCGTCAGGTCGGTCCCCAGCCTGCGGGCCCGATCGAGCAGGCCGTCGGGGTCCTGGCCGGTGTCACGCAGCAGGTCGTCGAGCAGCTCACCGCGGACCCTGTTCTCCGCCTCGATCCCGGAGTTCAGGCTCAGCATCAACAGGGCCATCACCAGCGCCGCCCGTTCGAGGATGCGCAGGTCGGTGTCGTCCAGCTCCCTCGAGGGCTGCAGGACCAGCGCCGCGAACCGCTGCTGACCCACGGAGACCGGGGTGATGAGCCAGTCCGCGTCCTGCACGGCACGACCGGTGCTCACCGACCTGCGCAGCGCCCGCTCGAGGAGCTTCTCACTCGGCGGGTCCACCGTGCCGATCGCGCAGAGGGTCTTTCCCTCGTCGTCCAGGAGGAGCAGGTCACCTCCGAGGACGTCGACCAGCGCTCGCGCGATCTCGTCCACCCCACCGCCGCGGAGCACGACCTGGGCCATCCGGTCGTGGGCGGCCGAGGCCCGCTCCACGGACTGGGTCCGGTCCTGGAGCAGCAGGTTGACGTTGCGCAGCTCGGCGAGGGCCTCGCGGGTCTCGTCGAGCAGCCGGGCCTTGTCGATCGCCGCGGCTGCGTGCGCCGCGAGCGAGCCGAGAAGCGCTACCTCGGAGCGGCTGAAGGGCCGCTCGCTGCGGTTCGCGGCATAGAGGACCCCGATCACGTTGGTGCCGAGCTGGAGCGGGACTCCGAGGATCGCGACCAGCCCCTCCTCCGCCACGGCCCCGTCGATGGCGGGCGTGTGCTCGAACCGATCGTCCTCGAAGTAGCTGGCCGTGGAGTAGGGCATGGCGCTCTGGGCCACCTGCCCCCCGAGGCCCTTGCCCATGGCGAGCCGGACCTGCTGGAACCGCGCCGAGATGCAACCGTCGGTCACCCGCATGTAGGTGTCGCCCTGCCGGGGGTCGTTCATGGTCAGGTACGCGGCGTCGGTGTGCAGCAGGAGCCGAGCCCGGTGGACGATCGCCTCGAGGAGGGAATCGAGATCGGAGAGCCGGGCGAGGTCGTAGGCAGTGTCGTAGAGGGCCGTGAGCTCGTTCTCACGTCGCCGCTGGGTCAGCAACCTCTCGCGGACCTGCAGCGCGAGTCGCTTGCCCTCCTCGAACTGGTCGATGACCGCGGAGCTCTCCCCCTGGGCTCGTGCGGTCAGGACCGGCGCCTCGAACTCGACCGCAGGCGCGTCCCTGGCCAACAGCGCGAGGTAGTCGATCCACATGTCGCCGATTGTCTCGTGTGGAGTCAACGTCCCGGTCGTCCGGTGCTCCCACGAGTCAGTGCGCTGTCCAGCCACCGTCCATCACCATCGATGCGCCGGTGACGGCCGAGGCCGCGGACGAGCAGAGGTAGGCCGCCATCTCGGCCACCTCCTCAGGCTCCAGCAGCCTCTTGATCGCGGCCCGTTCGAGCAGGACCTCGGTGACCACCTGATCCTCGGTGATGCCACGGACCCGGGCCTGGTCGGCGATCTGGTTCTCCACCAGCGGAGTGCGCACGTAGCCGGGGTTGATGCAGTTCGACGTCACGCCGTGCTCGGCCCCTTCGAGGGCGACCACCTTGGACAACCCCTGCAGCCCGTGCTTGGCCGAGACGTAGGCGGCCTTGTGGGGCGAGGCCACCAGGCCGTGCACGGAGCTGATGTTGACGACTCGGCCCCAGCGCTTCTCGTACATGTGCGGCAGGGCGTGGGCGATCAGCAGGAACGGCGCTTCCAGCATCACCTTGACGATCTTCGCGAAGGCCGCGGCGGGAAAGTCCTCGACCGGCCGGACGAGCTGGAACCCGGCGTTGTTGACCACGATGTCGACGTCGCGTGGCACCATCTCGAGGAAGCCTGCGTCGGACAGGTCCGCGACGATCGCCACGCCTCCTACCTCGTCGGCGACGCCCTGCACCCCGTCAGCGTCGATGTCCATCGCCACGACGTCGGCACCGGTAGCGGCGAGCCGCACCGCGCAGGCGCGACCGATCCCGCTGGCAGCCCCGGTGATCAGCGCTCGGCGACCCGCGAGATCGAGGGAGGACTCGAGGGGACGGCGGTGTGCCAGTGAAGCCATGCACCGAAACTATCCATCCGGTGCGGTCACGAATACGGGCGAAGGCCCCACACCGTGCGGGGCTCGTGGTGGTGACTAGCCACACTGGTCGCCGGTGTTCGCGCCGCCTCGGAACGCACCAGCGGTGGCCATAGCCGGTCCACGCGTTGTGTCGCCCAGGCACATTGACTCTGCAGGTGCGCGGCCCAGAATGCGGGAATGCGCTCTCGTTCGCTCGCCGCTGCCCTCCAGACCACGACCATGATCGCGTCCCTGCTCCTGCTGACCGGGGCTCCCGCCCCGGTGCAGGCAGCGAGGGCAGCCCCGGATCACTGCGCCGGCCAGGCTCGGATCGCGGTGCCGCGAGCCGAGCAGCAGAAGGTGGCGTGCCTCGCCGACCTCACCACCGCCAGCACCGTCGCGAGCGGGCACACCAACGCTTCGGACTGGTCGGGGCTCAACGCGCCCGGGACCACCAATCCCTCCGGCATCCCCGGCATCCAGGTCGACGGATACTTCCCGGACACCTCGACCACCAACACCAACAACGGCTGGAGACACGACGCGCAGTTCGTGATCCGCTTGCCGGACCGGTGGAACGGCAAGCTGGTCATCAGCGGGGCCCCCGGCACCCGCACCCAGTACGCCGGTGACTTCCTGTTCAGCGACTGGCTGCTGTCCGAGGGCTACGCCTACGCGATGACGGACAAGGGCAACAGCGGCAGCTCCTTCCAGAATGACGGCGCGAGCCCGGGCGACGCGATCGCCGAGTGGAACCGCCGGGTCACCCAGCTGACGAAGGCAACCCAACGCGTGGTCGGTCAGGTCTACGACCGGGCGCCGCGCCGTACGTACCTGTTCGGCATCTCCAACGGCGGGTACCTGACCCGCTGGCAGCTCGAGAACCGCCCGCGGCTCTACGACGGTGGCGTCGACTGGGAAGGGACCCTGTTCCGGGCCGACGGCCCCAACCTCTTCACCTACCTCCCTACCGCACTGCGCGACTACCCGAAGTACCTGGCCGGCGACCAGGCCGCCCACGCCCGGATGCTCGGCGCCGGCTTCGCCCCGGGTTCTGAGTTCACCTGGGAGTACCACTACGGCGTCTACTGGGACCTCACCCAGCGGCTCTACCGCGAGGAGTTCGACCCGTCCTACGACGGGGACCTCAACGCCGGTGTTCCCTTCTGTCCGTCCGGGACCCCGCAGTGCGATGCGGATTACGACTACTCCCGGCGGCCGGCCGCGCAGGCCGCCATGCGCAAGGTCGAGCTGACCGGCGAGCTACGTCGCCCGATGCTCACCCTGCACGGCACCTTGGACGCTCTCCTGCCGATCTCCACGGACTCCGACGTCTACGCCACGATGATCAAGCGCCAGCACCGCGCTCACCTGCACCGCTACTACCGCATCGTGGGCGGCACCCACGTGGACGGCCTCAACGCTGAGTACGGCGACCGGGTTCGTCCGATCCTTCCGTGCGCCAGGAAGGCCTTCACCCAGCTGGACCGGTGGGTGGAGCGCGACCAGGAGCCGGCGCGCAGCCGGACGATCGGTCGTCCCGCACCAGCATCGGACACGACCAACACCTGCGCACTGCGCTAGGAAGTGCATGAGCCACGGCGGCGGCGGCCCGGCCGGGACCGGGCCGTCAGTCGGTGGCGCTCTCGCTGACCGGGGAAGACCCGTCACAGGAGCGGGCGAAGTCGACGAGGTCGCCGGAGTCCCAGTGGGACGGGTCCTCGTGGCGTCCGGTGGCGGCGACGTACGTGGCATCGACACCGCGATCGTCGAGCTGGGAGATGAGCGCCCCGCCGTTCTCGTTGATCGGCACCCAGGTGTCCTCGGGCGAGGCCACCACCCGGTACCGGACGTCGGCGGGGAGGTCAGCGACGTTGCGCACCGGGTTGCGCTCGGCGGGCACGGTCCCGCCGTAGGCCAGGGCGATGAACTTGTTGCCGGTCGGCACTGCGTCCATCCGGTTGAGCGAGATGGCCGGCTTCACCCCGTACCAGCACGAGGGGGGAGTGACGCCGTGCAGCATCGCATTGAGCGAGATCGATCCGCCCATCGATCCGGAGACCCAGAGCGTGACCGGGAGCCCGACCTGGTCCTCGGCCCACTCGGTCAGGCGCACGGTGTCCTCGGTCGATGCCTCGTTGCCCCAGGACTGGTAGTGGAAGCTGGAGGATGCGATGGCGTAGCCGTCACGGGTGAGCGCCCGCAGGAACGGCCCGTCCACGCGGTCGTTGACGCTGCCCCCCTGGCCGTGGAACCACATGACCAGCCCCTTGGGCGTGCTGGTGCCGGTCGGCAAGGTGAGGCGGACGGGCTGACCCGCGAGATCGCCACGCACCACCGAGCCGGCACGCTCGCCGGAGGGTGCGCTGAGCAGGAGACCCATCGCGAGCGCCAACAGCACCACCACGGCTACCCGCATGTGACGCCCCCCACGGCTCGGTGCGACACCTCGTGGCGTCGGTCTGCACAGCTCGGCAAAGTGTAGGCGGTGAATTCGACAAGTAGCGACTTCGTCTGGATGCCCCGCGCTGCGTGCCGCCTGAGCTCCGCTCGATCACATGTCGGCGTAGCGCTTCGACTGGGCGAGCAGCTCCTGCAAGCGCTCAGCGTCCGCCGGTCGCGCAACCTCGAAGGACTCGCCCGAGTAGACCGCGGCATAGGCCGCGGTGTCGCGCTGGAAGCGCCACCCCTCAGCAAGCGGCCCCACGTCGTGGGCGTCGTAGCCGATCCGGTCCAGGAACTCGCTCGCCGTACGCTTCGCCTGCGCGTCGTCGCCGGCGACGGCCAGGGCACTCCGGTCGGGAGCACCGGCGGGCCGGGCCAGGCTCGAGAGGTGCTTGAAGTAGATGTTGTTGAAGGCCTTCACCACGCACGAGGCGGGCAGATGGCTCTGGAGGAGCTCGGAGGTCGTCGTCTGCTCGGAGTCGAGCGCGGCGATGTGACCGTCGCGCTCGGGGTAGTAGTTGTTGGTGTCGATGACGGTCTTGCCGGCCAGCGGCAGGATCGGGACTTCCTGATAGGCCTTCAGCGGGACCGTGACGATCACCAGGTCACCGGCCTCGGCGGCCTCGACGGCGGTGCCTGCCCGGGCCCGCTCGCCGAGCTCGGCCACGAGGTCTTCCAGGGTCTCGGGCCCTCGACTGTTGCTCAGCACCACGTCGTAGCCGGCGTCCACAGCCAGCCGGGCCAAGGTGCTGCCGATGTTGCCGCTTCCGATCAGTCCGATGGTCGTCATGCTGGGCGCAACCGTTCCGAGAGCGGCACCATTCCCGGAGGGGGTGTCCGCATGGTGCGCACGCCGGTTGACACCGCGCGGCGGCATTCATACGGTCTCTTTAAATGCCCCGGTCGCGCGTCCGGTGGATCGACAAGGGAGACACCCATGACCTCGCAGACCCACCGGTGAACGGCACCTGCGGCCCGGAAGCCGAAGCCGTCACTCGCGGCCTCGGCGTCAGCTGCCTCGACGACGTGAGCTCGATCGCGGGGTTCAACAACCCGTTCGGCCACTACAGCTGGACGATGCCACTGCTGGAGCTGCTCGTCATCGCCGGAGCCGTGGCCGCACTGGTGCACGCCGTCCGCCGGCTGCGTCGGGAGGGTGACCCGACCAACCTGGTGCTGTGGTTCGCGTCGCTGGTCTACCTCGCGGTCACCGAGCCACCGCTGTACTTCCCTGAGTGGTTCGGCCTCGACAAGGTCTACGGGTTCATCTTCGCCCACAACGAGTTCAGCGTGCAGCTGATGTTCGACCGGCTGCCGCTCTACATCGTCGCCTTCTACCCCGCGATCAGCGCGCTGGCCTACGAGGTCGTGCGCACGACGGGCATCTTCCGGCGCCGCGGCCCCCTCGTCGGGGCGGTGGCCGTGGCCTTCGTGGCACAAGTCTTCTACGAGATCTTCGACCACCTCGGCCCGCAGCTGAAGTGGTGGGCGTGGAACCCCGACAACGAGCAGGTCAGCCACCCGATGCTGGCCTCGGTGCCGATGACCTCGATGCTTCTCTTCGCCTCGGTCTCGATCGGCTTCCTCACCTACCTGGTGGTGCGCCTGGTCGGGGTCGACGGCACTGAGCCGACCTCCCGCCCTGGTCGGTCACTGACCGGATGGGCCCTGACCGGGCGGACGTTGCTGGCCGGGGTCCTCACTCCCCTCGGCATGCTGGTGGCGGGCGTCCCCTCGAGCATCTTCGGTGGGAACTCCCCGAACGTGACGGCCCAGGCGTGGGTTCTTGGTCTCGAGCTCGCCCTGGTGTGGGCGGCCGGGCTCTGGATCTTCGCCCGCGAGTGGCGCTCGCCGGCTTCTGCCGATCAGGTGCCGCTCACCGGCTTCGTGACTGTCTTCCCGCTGGCCTACCTGGGGGTCTTCGCGGTGTTCTGGGCGTCCGCCCTGCCCGAGTACTTCGCCGCGACCGACGGTGTGACGGCTGCCGGCACCCCGATCGGCAGCGGGCTCTACACCCTGGCGTGCTTCGTCGGCGCCGGAGTCGCCCTCGCGGCCCTGCATCGCGGTCGGCAGGGCAGCAACACCGCGACCCCGGAGCTCGCGCGGACCGGCCAGCCCGCATGAGGGCTGCCGCTAGTACCCGGACGATGGAGCTGGACGAGGTCACCGACGCCTCGGCCGGCGGCAAGGCCTACGGACTGGCCCGGCTCACCGCCATGGGGCTCGCCGTTCCGCCCGCGTTCGTGATCCGAGGCGCGGAGGCAGGCTTCTACCCGGCGGACCTCGACCGACGGCACGAGGCACTCGACGCCGATGCCGTGGCGGTGCGCTCCTCAGCGCAGGGCGAGGACGGCGCGGACGCGTCCTTCGCCGGGCAGTACGAGACAGTGCTCGGTGTCGTCGGCCCCGACGCGCTGCGCCGCGCCATCGACGCCTGCGTCGAATCCGCCGGCACCGACCGGGCGCGCAGCTACCAGGACAAGCAGCTCGACGGGCACCTCGACGAGCACCTCGACGGGCACTCCACCGTGATGAACATCGTCGTCCAGCGCATGGTTGATGCGGCCGTCGCCGGAGTGGTCTTCACCGCCGACCCGGTGAGCGCGCGACGAGACCTGCTGGTCATCGATGCGGTGGCGGGGTTGGGCGAAGCTCTCGTCAGCGGCGAGGCCACGCCCGACCACTACGGCGTCGGCCTGGACGGCGAGGTCGTCCGACGCCATCTGGTGGACGACGAGGCGCTGCTCAGCGATGACCAGATCAGCCAGATCGCTCGGCAAGCACGAGCCGCCGCGGCCCATGAGGGGCAGCCACTCGACCTCGAGTGGGCCATCGACCAGGACGGGACCCTTTTCTGGCTGCAGGCCCGCCCGATCACGACGCTGCCCGCCGACCTCAACGAGCTCGACTCGGTCCTGCCGGGGCACGACGACGTGCTGACGATCAGCAACGTCAGCGAGATGATGCCCGGCGCCGTCTGCCCGCTGACGATGTCGTTCACCGGCTGGGGCATCGACTACGGCCTTCAGCACATGCAGCTCAGCGTCGGGGCACGCCAGGGGATCGACCCGACCTGGCAGGTCACCGCATCGGCGTACGGCCACCTGTTCCTCAACCTCACCGGCAACCTCGCACTGTCGGCTGCAACCCTCGGGTCGAGTGCCGCCCAGACCGGGCAGACGCTCTGCGGACGGATCGTGCCTGAGCTGACGGACCCGACACCCCTGCCCCTCCCCCGCCGAGTCATCAACTCCGCCAAGCTGCTGCGCTACTGCCTCACGGCACCGAAGGTGGTCGACGCGTTCGGAGCCGAGCTCGCGGCTTTCGCCCTGCGCCCCGGCGCGGACGCCGCCGCCACCTGGACGGAGATCTCGGGCAAGCAGCAGTTCTTCGACCACAGCATGGCGGTGCACATCCAGTCGTCGGCGCTGTCCGGCTTCTACTGCGCCATCGTCGAGAACATGGTCGCCGGGAAGGCCAACGAGTCCACCACCGCCGAGCAGGCCGAGGCGGTGCGGCTGCTCGCCGGAGCGAGCGGGGTCGAGAGTGCGGTCATGCTCGAGGAGCTCGACCAGCTCATCGACGCGGTCGCCGCCCACCCCGACGCCGCAAACCACCTGATAGGCGTGGACGTGCCAGCCGCCACGACCTGGTTGCGGTCCGAGCCCGCTCTCGCGCGGCAGCTGGAGCACTTTCTCTCGCGGCACGGCCATCGGGGCTACCGCGAGCTCTGTGTCCGCGACCCCTCGTGGGGCGACGACCCGGCACCCCTGGTGCAGAGCATGCAGGCGGCGGTGCACGCCCACCTGCTCACCGGTGGTCGACGCGAGATGCACACCGAGGAGATCGACCAGGCGGGCTTGAGCCGCGGCCTGAAGTGGCTCCTGCCCAAGGCGCACAACGCGATCCGCCGACGCGAGCACACCAAGTCCCAGCTGGTCGACGTCGCACACCGCTTCCAGCTCGCGTTCCGTCTGCTCGGGGAGCAGCTCGCCGCGGAGGGAGCCCTCCCGGACGCCGACCTCGTGCACTTCTTCACCACCGAGGAGCTCGGACCCTTCGTCGCGCGGCCCACGCCGGCCCGGGTCGAGCAGGCGCTGGCCCGACGCGAGGCACTCGACTTCCAGCAGCGCTTCGAGTTCCCCGAGATCTCGGTCGGCCTGCCTAGGCCCCTCGAGCCGCAGGCGCTCGAGGTGACCGACGGGGTGCTCCAGGGCCGACCCGCTTCACGCGGCGTCGTCGAGGGTGTCGTGCGGGTGGCTCACAGCCTGGACGAGGCGGCTGCGCTGGCGCCTGGGGAAATTCTTGTCACGCCGATCACCGACATCGGGTGGACGCCGTACTTCAGCCTGATCGGGGGTCTCGTGACCGACCTCGGCAGCTCGGTCTCCCACGGCGCCGTCATCGCCCGCGAGTACGGGCTGCCCTGCGTGGTCAACGCCCGCCAGGCCACCCGCTATCTCCGGACCGGCGACCGGGTCCTGCTCGACGGTGACACCGGCAGCGTGCGGCTCCTGAGCGAGCGTGACCCGACGGGCTGAGGACTCAACCGTGCGAGAAGGTGATCTTCGGCAGCACGCGGCTGAGCCAGCTGGGGCACCACCAGGCGGCCTTGCCGGTCAGCCGCAGCAGCACCGGCAGCAGCACCAGACGCACCAGGAAGGCGTCGAGCAGCACTGCGATCCCGAGGATGATGCCCATCTCCTTGGGTGGCAGCGGGCCGGAGAGGGCGAAGGTGAAGAACACCGCCACCATCACCGCGCCAGCGGCGAAGATGACCCGGCCGGAGTGCGCGAGCGACCCCACCATGGCCTCCTTCGGGTCTCCGGAGTGCTCGTAGTGCTCCTTGGCCGAGGCCAGCAGGAAGACGGTGTAGTCCATCGCGATCGCGAAGATCATCGCGAAGAAGAACACCGGGGCCCAGGCGTCGAGGAAGCCCTGCGACTCGAAACCGAAGAAGTCCGCACCGATCCCTTCCTGGAAGATCAGCCGCGCCACACCGAACGCCGCTGCGGTCGAGAGGAGGCTGGCCACGGTGCCGAGCAGCGAGATCAGCGGTGCCTGCAGCGCCACCAGCAACAGCAGGAAGCCGAGCACGAGGATGATGGAGATGACCAACGGAGTCGATTCGTCGAGCTGGGTCTTGAGATCCAGGTTCTCGACCGCGGCCCCGCCCACGAGAGCGGACTCGGGCAGGTCGGCGCGGAGCCGGTCGACGGTGTCCCCCAGAGCGGGGTCCGAGGCGTCGACGGTCGGCATCACCATGATCAGGACCTGGTCGGTGCCGTCAGCTGCAGGCTGGGGCGGCGTCGCACCGACGACGCCCTCGTCGTTCGCGAGCACCTCAGCGGTCGCGTCGGCCTCCGAGGAGTCGACGAC
>JBAVCA010000459.1:0-3552 GCA_049586475.1 Nocardioides sp. | reverse complement strand
TCGCCGCTGGACTAGTCCCGTTCCTTCCTGCTCGTTGGCCGGCTCTTCCATCAACCATCAAGTCGGCGTCGCCGATGCGGGGGCTCCGGGTGGCCGCCCTAGGCTCGTCGTATGACTGATCAGACGATGGCGGGCCGCACGGTCCTGGTGACCGGAGCAAGCGACGGAATCGGAGCCGAGACCGCCAAGGTGCTGGCCGCCCGCGGAGCGACGGTGCACGTGACCGGACGGTCAGCTGACAAGCTGCGGCCGATCGCCGAGGCGGTCGGCACCGAGCCGCTCATCGCGGACTTCTCCCGCCTCGAGGACGTCCGTCGCCTGGCCGAGCAGGTCAAGGAGCGGGTCGAGACCCTGGATCTGCTGCTCAACAACGCCGGTGGCACCTTCGCACCGAAAAAGCTGACCCACGACGGTCACGAGCCCAACTTCCAGATCAACCACCTCGCGCCGTTCCTGCTGACCCAGCTGCTGCGCCCGCGGCTCGCGGCTGCCGGCACGTCGCTGGTCATCAACACCTCCAGCATCGCGAACCTGCTGGGGCGCATCGACCTCGACGACCTCGACTACGAGCGCCGTCGCGCGCTCGAGTTCCCTGCCTACGGCACCGGCAAGCTGATGAACATCGTCTTCACGCGCGGCATCCAGCAGCGCTGGGCGGAGGACGGCATCGGCTCGGTCGCCGTGCACCCCGGCCCCGTGGGCAGCTCGTTCGGTCGGGACTCCTGGATCGTCGGGCTGCTCTATCGCTCGCCGCTCAAGGGCCTGGCGACCATCAGCGTCGCCGATGGCGCAGCGCCCCTGATCGCGCTGGCCGAGCACGGACCTGACGCCGAGATCAACGGCCGCTACTTCAGCCGGTTCACGATCGACGGCCTGGAGAGCAAGCAGGCTCACGACCAGAGGCTCATCGACGGCCTGTGGACGCGCTCGGAGGCGCTGGTCGGACTCGGCTGAGGGACGCCCGGGCCTGGACACCGGCCCGGGAAGATCAAGACTTCAACGAGCGTTGAAGGGACATGAAGAAGATCGGCTTCCTGTCCTTCGGCCACTGGACCCCCTCGTCTCAGTCGGCAACCCGTAGCGCGTCCGACGTACTCCTGCAGTCGATCGACCTCGCGGTCGCCGCCGAGGAGATCGGTGCCGACGGCGCCTACTTCCGGGTCCATCACTTCGCCCAGCAGCTGGCTTCTCCCTTCCCGCTCCTGGCAGCCGTCGGGGCGCGCACCAGTCGCATCGAGATCGGGACCGGCGTGATCGACATGCGCTATGAGAACCCGCTCTACATGGCCGAGGACGCCGGCTCAGCCGACCTGATCGCCGGCGAGCGCCTCCAGCTCGGGATCAGCCGCGGCTCGCCGGAGCAGGTCATCGAGGGCTATCGCTACTTCGGTCACCAGCCACGCGAGGGTCAGGACCACGGCGACCTGGCGCGCGAGCACACCGCGACACTCCTCGAGGTGCTCGAGGGCAAGGGGTTCGCCGAGCCCAACCCGCGGCCGATGTTCCCCAACCCGCCGGGCCTGCTGCGGATCGAGCCGCACTCGCCTGGTCTGCGGAACCGCATCTGGTGGGGTGCCGGGACCCGCGCCACTGCCGAGTGGACCGCTCGTCAGGGGATGAACCTGATGAGCTCGACCCTCCTCAGCGAGGACACCGGGGTGCCGTTCCACCAGCTGCAGGCCGAGCAGATCGAGCGCTTCCGCACCGCCTGGGCCGACGCCGGGCACACTCGCGAGCCGAGGGTCTCGGTCAGTCGTAGCATCTTTCCGATCGTCAGCGATCTCGACCGCGCCTACTTCGGAACCCAGGGCCGCGGCGGCGACCAGGTCGGCATGATCGGCGGCGACATCGCCCGTTTCGGCAAGACCTATGCCGGCGAACCGGAGCAGCTGGTAGCCGAGCTCGGAGCCGACGAGGCGATCGCGGCCGCCGACACCCTCCTGCTCACCGTGCCGAACCAGCTCGGGGTCGACTACTGCGCGCACCTGATCGAGGCGCTGCTCCGCGACGTCGCACCGCAGCTCGGCTGGCGCTGAGGCCCTCCTGCCGCAGAACCGGGATCTTTAACCGAGCAACGGCTGGAGCGCCGCCATCTGCTCCACGCTCAGGTGGCTCGGGTTGCTGGCGAACGGGCTACGAAGGACCTCGATGTCGCGCAGCACCCGGTGATGTTGCACCACGTGCTTGGGCACCAGTGCATCGAGCAGCCGAAGCTCGACGCGCGCCATGAAGTCGGCCCGCGCCTTGGCCTTGCGGTCGATCCAGTAGCCGCTCTGCGGGCTCGCCGCAGCACACGGACCCCGCACGGTGCCCACAGCCCGGAACCCGGCCGGGCAGCCGGCGTCGCTGCCGCCGATCCACAGGAGCACCCGCTGACCGGGCGCCATCATCGCCGAGCGGTAGTTGCGGGCGACGGTCCAGTCGTCGTGGCCCTGGCCGCCGTCGCCGATCCACCTCTGGAGGTCCCACACCCGTGGGTTGGCCGTCAGGACCCATGCCCCGAGGTCAGCCGTCGTGACACTCTGGACGGAGTCGGTGCGCAGCGGCACGGTCGCTTTCCAGTCATGGCCGTCCCGCCGGATCACGCCGGCCTCTGCCATCGCGGCGAAGACCTCGTTGCGCAGCGGGTTGAGGCGCTGACGCCGTCGGGCGTCGGCGTACCCCAGGAGCAGCGCCCACCACCCGTGCACCTCCTGCTCGACTGAGAGTGGCTGAGTCTTGGCACTGCGGCGCGGCGGGCGGAGTCCTTCCACGAAGGTTGCGGTCGCGGCGAGCAGAGCTTCGGCGTCCTCGGGCGCGAGCCGAAGCAGTCGCAACCGCGGCTCGCTCTCGCCTGCTGCCGCCTCGGCTGCCTCGGCGGCGCGGAGCAGCAGGCCCCGGACGTCGTCGCTGTGCGTGGAGTCCTGCGCTGCGGCATCCGGTTCGTCACTCACAACGGTGACTGTACGGACCCGGCTCCGTCAGGCAGGCGGCGCTGCCGCGGCGCCCGCCTTGGCCGCGGCGGCGTAGGAGGCCACGACGGAGGTGTTCAGCGGGAAGTCGATGCTGAGGTCGCGGAAGAGCAGGCTCCCGGCAGTGGCAGCAGCTGCCGCAGCCTCGGCGACCACGGCATCAGCCAACGCGACCGGGGTATGCACCACCACCTCGTCGTGCAGGAAGAAGACCAGGTGCGGGCGGGCTTCGATGGGGCCGGCTGCGTGCAGGCGCCAGAGCCGGTTGCGCAGGTCGGCGATCCAGCACAGTGCCCATTCAGCACCGGTGCCCTGCACGACGAAGTTACGCGTGAAGCGGCCATATGCGCGCCGGTAGCGGGCCTGGCTCTCCGGGTCGAGCGGCGCCACCTCCGGGTCGGGAGCCCAGGCATCACCGAGGCTCGGCGAGCCGCGCCCCAGCAGCGTGCGGACGACCTGCCCGCGCTCGCCGGCTCGTGCGGCTTCCTCGAGGAGGCCGAACGCCTCCGGGTATCGGGGGCTGAGCCCAGCCACCATCCGGGGGGTCTCGCCACTGGTGGCTCCGTACTTCGGCCCCAGGAGCCGCAGCTTGGCCTCGTTG
>JBAVCA010000458.1:0-10023 GCA_049586475.1 Nocardioides sp. | reverse complement strand
CCTCCCGGCCGGCGCGCGCCGCGGCGCCGGCACGCTCTGACAGGTAGACGTCGACGACCGAGCCGGTGCCCACCGCCGGCGGCAGCAGGAGCGGCGCTACGGCGAGGGAGATCTCAGCGGTGCCCTGGGCCTCGGCGGAGCCGACCGCGGCGCGGGGCAACAGCTCTCCGGAGCCCATCGACCGCAACAGCCGCAGCTCGCCGGGCAGGGCATCGTCGACGGCGTAGTACCGGGCCAGGGCCTCTTCGTCGGCGAAGCGCACGCGCTGGGTCACCAGGTCCTCACTCGACAGGGCCTCGCCGGCGCCCGTGTCGGTGGACACCGCCCACACCGCGACCGTGTCGTCGGCGCTCGCCAGCACCCGCGCGCCGACCAGGACCGAGGCCGCCACGATGGCGACGCCGATCCACAGCCGCGGATCGCGCCATCCGGGGGTGACGGCTCGACGCGCTGAGGGCACTGGCGGGCTCCCGAGAGTGGAGGACATCTCGGCAGTCTCGCCGAAACTCCTGGAGCCGAAACCTTCTCTCCACAGCCAGTCATCCACAGCCGTCGGAGAGCCACTGCTGGCAGCTGATCTGCGAATGCGACGATGGCTTCATGTCTGGCACGCCCCGCTTCCTCACCCTCGCCGACGTCGCCGAGGTGCTCAGCACCTCCAGCGCGCAGGTCTACGCCATGGTGCGCCGCGGAGACCTCGAAGCGATCAAGATCGGCGGCCGCGGTCAGTGGCGGGTGGAGTCCAGCAAGCTCGAGGACTACATCACCCGGATGTATGCCGACACTGCGACCTTCGTCGCCGAACATCCCTACGTCGAGGCCGAGCAGGACTAACCGGTCTCGCTCCCGAGCTGGACGACTGTGGAGAGCTCCTCGCCGTCGCGCAGGTAGACGAACTCGACCTTCTCGCCCGGCTGGTGGCTGCGGATGTTGACGATCAGCCCGATGCCGTCACTCACCCGCAGTCCGTCGACCTCGATGACGACGTCGCCGGCGGCGAGCCCCGCTTGCTGAGCAGGGGTGTTGGAGCTCACCAGCGAGATCTGGGCACCAGACCCGAGAGCGTCGTCGCGGGTACGAACCTCCGCCCCGATCACCGGATAGCGCGCCTGCCCGGTCTTGAGGATCTGGTCGGCCGTGATGCGCACCTGCTCGACCGGGATGGCGAAGCCGACCCCGATGTTGCCCGCCTCGCCGCTGGCTCCGCCGTTGGTCGCGATCGCTGAGTTCACGCCCACCACCTGGCCCCTGAAGTTGACCAGCGGGCCTCCGGAGTTGCCGGGATTGATCGCGGCATCCGTCTGCACTGCGTTGATGTAGGACGACTGGTCCCGGACTGCCCCAGTGGTCACCGGCCGGCGCAGTGCGCTGACGATCCCCGACGTGACGGTTGAGGTCAGACCCAGCGGCGACCCGAAGGCCACGACGCCGTCGCCGACGCGCAGCCGCTCCGATTGCCCCAGGGCAGCCGGAGGCAGGCCGACCGCTCCGGGCACCAGGAGCACGGCGATGTCGTAGACGGTGCTGCGCCCGACGAGCTCGGCGTCGTAGGCATTGCCGTCGAAGTCGATGACCTTGATCGGTTCGCCGTTCTCGGCCGCCGAGGCCACGACGTGGTTGTTCGTGATGATGTGACCCTGCTCGTCGAGGACGAACCCGGAGCCCGTGGCTCCGCTGGCCTGGCCTTCGAAGGAGGCCACGATCTGCACCGTGCTGGGCAGGAGCGCCTCGGCCACTGCTTGGACGCTGCCGACCTCCACCGGGGGCAGCTCGACGGTGTCGACGTCCGACAGCCCGCCCGCGTACGGCCCCGCTGGCTCGTTGTCGGAGAGACCGTCGTAGAGGGCGCTGCCGCCCAGACCACTGCCGAGGCCGAGCAGGACGATGAGCAGGCCGGTGCCGAGGCCGAGGCGTCGTGCCGCTGGACGGGGGCCTGCGCTGTGCGTCCCGGGGCCCAGGTGCAACGACGGCTGGGGGCGCGAGTAGTCGTGCCACGAGTGCGTGACCGGTGGCTCCACCGGTGGCGGGTAGACCGGGTCAGCACCGACGGCCGGCCGGGACGTGTCGTCGTTCACCCCACCATCATCCCTGGTGCCTGGTGACATCCACCGCCGGCGTCGCGATCAGCGGCTCTGCCGGCTCGGACGCAGCGGGACGGGAGTCGGCGCCTGGATCGGCGTGTTGACCTGCGAGGCGGGCAGACGGCGATCGAGGTTGGGCACGTCCGCTGGCGCCGCACCCAGGGCCAGCACTCCCATCACGGCAGCCCCGGCGGCACCCCCACCGATGGCCGCGAGACCGACGGCGCGTCGGGCGCGCGGCGGGCGCGCCTCGACCTGAGGCTCGCCCAGGGCATGCACCAGGTCGGCGGGCGGCATCCCGAGCAGGACACCCTTCAAGGCGTCCGGGACCGGTCCGGGCTCGAGCAGGGAGCCGGACAGACGGGTCTTGATCCACCCTTCCCGCTCGACCTGGTCGCGGCACTGGTGACAGCCGTGCACGTGGTTCCAGGCGCGCTCGGTCTCCTCGCTGGAGAGCTGTCCGTCCAGCAGCGCACTGACCCGCGGACCGAGGTGGCCCCCCAAGGAGCTCATCGGCTCGCTTCCCGGACGGTGGCGGGCCCGGAGTAACGCTCGCGTCCGGGGGTCGGGGCGCGGTGGGCCAACGCTGTTCGCAGCATGGCCCTGCCTCGGTGAATCCGAGACCGGACCGTTCCGAGCTTGGCCCCGAGGATGTCGGCGATCTCTTCGTAGGTAAGGCCCTCGACGTCGCACAGCACGACCGCAACGCGGAAGTCGGGCGAGAGCGTGGACAGCGCCCGCTCGATGTCGTCGTCGAAGGTGCGGTCGGCATAGGCAGCCTCAGGCGCCGGGGACCCGCTGGTCAGTCGGTCGGCCCGCTCGTCGGACAGCGGGTCGAAACGGATTCGCTGCTTGCGCCGAGCCTGATCGAGGAACAGGTTGGTGGTGATGCGGTGCAACCAGCCCTCGAACGTGCCCGGGGTGTAGGTCGAGAGCGATCGGAACACCCGGACGAAGACTTCCTGGGTGAGGTCCTCGGCGTCGGGACGGTTGCCCGTCAGCCGATAGGCCAGTCGGAACACGCGCTCGGAGTGACGCGCGACGATCTCGTCCCAGCTCGGTACGCCCTGCTGTGCGCCCGACGGCGAGTCCGCAGTCATCTCCGGCCCTTCTCCTCGGCTGTCTCTCGTTGCTCAGACGCTAGTGGTCCTCGCTGAGTGTTCCCTGTGAAGGCACAACGAATCCCGTGTCGTCGGTGTTCCCGAGCCTCACGGCCGGCAACCGCTAGGTTTCCTTCATGCCCAGCACGCCTACAGAGCCCATCGCCACCTCGAGCTGGACCTACGCCGAGACGTTCGTGACCGAGGACGACCTCATCGCCGCCGCCCGCGCGCGTGCCGCCGAGGTGGGCGTCGTCCCCATCGGATCCGGCGCAGGCGCAGCCCTGCAGTTCGTCGCCTCACTGCTGGAGGCCCGCGCCGTCGTCGAGATCGGCACCGGCACCGGCGTCTCGGGTCTGTGGTTGCTGCGCGGGATGCGTCCCGACGGGGTGCTCACCACCGTGGACGTCGAGGCGGAGCACCAGCGGCTGGCCCGCGAGACATTCGCCGATGCCGGCATCGCCCCGCAGCGGGTGCGCACGATCGCCGGGGCGGGCCTCGATGTGCTCCCTCGGTTGACCGACGCCCACTACGACATCGTCTTCGCCGACGGCGACAAGTCCGAGTACTCGGCCTATCTCGCCGAAGCCCTGCGCCTCCTGCGCCCCGGCGGGGTGGTCATCTTCGACAACGCCCTGTGGCACGACCGGGTCGCCGACCCGTCCCAGCGCGACGCTGAGACCGCAGCGATCCGCGACGTCGGTCGACAGGTCCTCGAGCACGACGGCCTGGTGCCGCTGCTGCTACCCGTCGGTGACGGCCTCCTGCTGGCCAAGAAGGAATGGCTGCCCGAGGGCTGACGTCGAGGTACGGGGCGGCTGCTCAGTAGCGCGCGGACGGCTCGAAGCCGTCCCACCCCTCGGCGACGGCCACGACCTCCGAGGCCTCGATCAGGACGGGCGCACTGCCGATGATCTTCGAGCCGGGCGCCTCGGCAGCGCCGGCGGCGAACGTCTCCTGGAAGGCGGCTCGCGCCTCGTCGGTCACGAAGACGTAGAGCCCCTCGAACCACTCGCCGGGACGGATCCGCCAGGTCTTGAAGCGCAGACCGCTCATGCCGGTGAACTTCGCGTGCGAGGTGGTGGCGACGTACGACGCCAGCTCCTCCTCGACTCCCTCGGGCGCGTCGGTCAACGACCACCGCACCGTGAGGGCTCGCATCGTGCTCACGAGACGCCTGCCAGCGGATCGGCGCTGCCGAGCCAGGTCAGCAAGGCGCGGGCGCCGAAACCGGACGGACCCTCGGTCCACTCGTGACGGTCTTCAGGGACATCGCCGACCGAGGCGATGTCGAGGTGGGCCCACGGGACCCGGGCGGCAAAGTGCTGCAGGAACAAGGCAGCCGTGATGGCGCCGGGCCCGCCACCGGCGTTGTTGCCGTCGGCGACAGTGGAGGCGTTCTTCTCCTCGTAGGCAGCGACGAGCGGGAAGCGCCAGAACGGCTCACCGGCGCTCGCACCGGCGGCCATCAAGGACTCGGCCAGGGACTCGTCGTTGGCGAAGATCCCGCCCAGCTCCTGGCCGAGGGCGACCTTGACGGCGCCGGTCAGGGTCGCGATGTCGACGATGACAGCAGGGTCGAGCTCGGCAGCGGCGTAGGCGATGGCGTCAGCCATCACCAGGCGCCCCTCGGCATCGGTGTTGGTCACCTCGGTGGTGCGCCCGCCGTAGTGACGCAGCACGTCACCGGGGCGCATGGACGACCCGGAGACGGCGTTCTCAGCAGCCGGGATCAGCCCGACGACGCGGACCGGGCAGCCGATCGCCGCGAGCGCGCCCATCGTCGCCAGCACCACGCCGCCGCCGGTCATGTCGCGCTTCATGCTGGCCATGGCCTGGCCGGGCTTGATCGAGATCCCACCGGAGTCGAAGGTGATGCCTTTGCCGACCAGCACGATCGTGGGGACCTTGCGTCCGGGGCGAGGGCCGCGTGCGGACTTCGCGGGCGTGTAGTCGAGACGGATCAGCCGGGGCGGGGTTGCCGACCCCTGCCCGACCCCGATGATGCCGCCGAAACCACCGGCCGCCAGCTCGGTCTCGTCCCAGACCTTGCAGGTGAGCCCGACCTCGCTGGCGAGCGCCTGGGCCTGCTCGGCGAGCCAAGCGGGGTTCTTGAGATTCGACGGGACGGTCGCGAGCTGCCGGGCGCGCCACCCGGCGCCACCCAGGACCACGGCGCGCTCGAGGGCGGCCCGATCAGCCGTCTCGTCGGTGACCGCGGCGAGCACGACCTGTTTCACCGGTACGTGCGCCGGAGCGCCGGAGCGCCAGTCGAAGCCGAAGGACCCGAGCATCGCACCCGTCACGAAGGCCTCGATGCCTGCGTCGGGATCGAGCGCAGCGATCGTGGTCGCCACGGCTGCGCGACCATGCGTGGCGCGCGCGACCGCCGCTCCGGCGCGGCGCAGGTCGGTCGGGGCCTGTTCGCCGACCCCGACCAGCAACACCTGACGCAGGTCGGGGTTGCGTGGCGCGCCCAGGGCAATCGGGATCGTCGTGATCTCACCTGTCTTGCCGGTAGCGCGGGAGGCCTCGGCCAGGGCGAGCAGGTCGAGACCCAGGTCGTCACCGAGCTCGGCGGCGCCAGGTCCCAGCGTCGGCTCAGCACCGGGGAGGACCGGCAGGGCCACGACCTCAACTCCGACGATCGCATGGGCCGGGGACCGGCTCAGCGCGACGTCCGGCGGCGAGACCTGGCTCGGAAGTGCGGGTGGTGGGGCGGAGGTCACCCGACGACGTTCTTGAGGGCGTCGCCCAGGTTGCCGGCCTCCTCGGCGTTGAGCTCGACCACGAGGCGGCCACCGCCTTCGAGAGGCACGCGCATCACGATCCCCCGGCCTTCTTTGGTGACCTCAAGCGGACCGTCGCCGGTCCGCGGCTTCATCGCCGCCATGCGGCACCCTCTTCCTCGTCGAACTCCAAGGCAGTCCAGCTGCCGCTCATGTGCGTGACCAGTATCCCCTATGACCCCTGGCGCGTGCACCACCGACCGGCACCCGACTCCTCGATGACGTCCTCCGGAGAGGTGGCAGACTCCCGTCCATGAGTGATTCGACCGCTGACCCCGTCCTGCTCGAC
Organism: Nocardioides sp.; assembly: GCA_049586475.1. Classification (GTDB taxonomy): domain Bacteria; phylum Actinomycetota; class Actinomycetes; order Propionibacteriales; family Nocardioidaceae; genus Nocardioides. Next base: position 3,764 of record JBAVCA010000458.1, on the reverse strand, counting down.
GTCTCCGGCGGCGTCGCCACGATCACCCTCAATCGCCCCGACGCGATGAACAGCCTCAACATCGCGACCAAGGAACTCCTGGTCGAGATCACCCAGCAGGTTGCCGACGACCCGCTCGTACGCTGCGTCGTCCTCACCGGCACCGGCCGGGCCTTCTGCACCGGGCAGGACCTCAAGGAGCACATCGAGCTGCTCCACAACGGCGGGAGTGACGCTCTCTTCACCACCGTCGACAAGCACTACAACCCGATCGTCACCGCGATCGCGACGATGGAGAAGCCCGTCGTCGCAGCGATCAACGGCGTCGCCGCCGGTGCCGGGGCGTCCCTGGCCTTCGCCTGCGACTTCCGCATCCTCGCCGACACGGCCGGCTTCAACACCTCCTTCGCCGGCGTCGCGCTCTCCTGCGACACCGGGGCGAGCTATCACCTCCCGCTGCTGGTGGGTCGGGCGAAGGCGCTGGAGCTCATGTACTTCCCCCGTACGGTCAAGGCCGAGGAAGCGCTCGAGCTCGGCCTGGCCACCTCGGTGGTCCCTGCTGACTCCCTCGAGACGGAGGTCAGCACGCTCGCTGGACGGCTCGCCTCCGGCCCGACGATCGCCCTCGGCGCGATCCGCCGATCGGTCGGGTACGCCGCCGGCCACACCTTGGAGGAGTCCCTCGAGCTCGAGAGCGCGATGATGACGAAGTCGGGCTCGACCCAGGACCACGCGGCCGCTGTCGCCGCGTTCGTCGCCAAGCAGACGCCGGTCTTCGAGGGCCGCTAGGCGGCGTACCGAGCGGCGCCGGCACGGCCTCGGTGCGCGCGAAAGACCGACAGCACCTGGTCGGGAGCGACCTTGCGCATCCGATGGCGGCCCGGTCGGGCGCCGTACTCGACCGTGATCGCGTCGCCTCGGTGCGAGCTGTTGAACCACCCCGTCATCGTGCCGTGGCAGACCCCGCCGCAGTCGAGGGTGGTGGCGGGCAGCCTGAGCTGGCGCGCCACCCGCCGCGCCAGGCGTGGGTTCTTGGTATCGGTGTCGACACCGTACAGAGGCTGGTGGAAGCTCAGGATCGCGGCCGGGGCGACGCTGTCGAGAAAGGCCATCATGGCCTTCGTCTCCGGCTCCGAAGCCGGCTTCGGACCTGACTCGTAGCTGCCGTCCAGGTCTGCCCACTGGTACGGGAAGTTGCGGTTGAGGTCGACCCCGCGGGCGTTCTTGCGGGTGCCCGCTGCGACCCCGTCAGGGTTGTAGGTCGGCACGACCCACAGGTCGAGCGCGATCACCGGCTTGCCGTGGACGAGAGCCCGCAGGATCTGGCTGGGCGCGGCCTCGTCGCCGTGCATCGCGGCGAGCAGCACGACGGTCTTGACGCGCGGTCGGTCGGGCTCGCCGAGGTGGTAGGCGACGATGTCGCGGCCTTCGACCGAGGTGCCGATCACGGAGCGCTCGATCACTGCTTCGGGCTTGGCGGACGCGAGACCAGCGCTCACCGGGGGCACGGAGGCGAGTCCAGACACCGTGAGCGCGAGCGCGACGGCAGACGGAGCGAGGCAGCGACGCATCAGATGGCACTCGTCAGGTAGGCGTAGGTGAACACCACCACCCCGACGAGCAGCCCGACGTGGGCCAGGACCGAGAGTGCCGGGCCGTCAGACCAGGAGTCGGCGGCCCCGTCGGCTGCGTGCTTGCCCCGGGTCGGGAGCCAGCGCATCAAGATGAGAAGTCCGGCCACCACCGTGACCCACCAGCCGACCAGCGCGAACAAGCCGATCAGGGTCACGGCGCCCTCCGCAAACACGTTCCCCGCGACGAGGAACCCGACCCAGGTGACCAGGGCGATCCCGCCGGCCCAGGTGTGCACCTTGATCAGCCTGGTGGGGATCTCCAGGCGTCCAGCAGCGCCGGTGCTGGATCCGAGCCGACGTCGGGTCAGGACGACGACAACGGCAGCCAGCACCGTGAGGACGTAGACGATCACCGAGGTCGACACGTTGCGAAGTGTCTCACCCGGCGTCCGGATCGTCCTCGAGACGCTCCGAAGTGACCGGCAGCGTACTGTCCTGGTCGCGCTCGTCGAGCTGCGTGGCCAGACGGTCGAGGAGCGCATCGACCTCACTCATCCGGTAACCGCGGAAGGTCACCGCGAAGCGCACTTCTCGCAGGTGGCGGCCGCGCAGCGTGCCGGAGGGGACGACGACGTCGGGCCGATCGTCGTACTCCTCGATCATCCCTGCGCCACGGCCTGAGGCCACCGCGGCGATACCGCCCATCGCGAGCACCACCAGGATCGTGGTCAGCCAGATCATTGCTCACCACCGGCGAGCATCAGCGCGACCGCCTCGTCGACGTCGTCAGTGAGCACGAGCCGGTCGAGATCCTCCTCGGAGATCTTCCCGTCGGCCAGCACCGTGTCGCGGAGCCAGGCGATGAGACCCGACCAGTAGTCGATCCCGATCAGCACGATCGGGAACGAGGTGATCTTCTCCGTCTGCGCGAGGGTGAGCGCCTCGAAGACCTCGTCGAGCGTGCCGAGCCCGCCGGGCAGGACGATGAAGCCCTGGCTGTACTTGACGAACATGGTCTTGCGCGCGAAGAAGTAGCGGAAGTTGATGCCGACGTCGACCCACTCGTTGAGCCCGGCCTCGAAGGGAAGCTCGATGCCCAGGCCGACGCTCACGCCACCGGCCTCACAGGCGCCCTTGTTGGCGGCCTCCATGGCCCCTGGACCACCCCCGGTGATGACCGCGAATCCAGCGTCGGACAGCTGACGCCCGACCTTCTCCGCCTGGGCGTAGAAGGGGTCGTCGACCGCCGTGCGCGCCGAGCCGAAGACCCCGATGGCCGGGCCGAGCTCGGCCAGCGCCCCGAATCCCTCGACGAACTCAGCCTGGATGCGGAGCACTCGCCACGGGTCGGTGTGGACCCAGTCGGACGGGCCGCGAGAGTCCAGCAGCCGCTGGTCGGTCGTCGAGCTCTTGTCGAGCCGGCTGCGCCGCGGGGCCACTGCTCCTGTGTCCTCGGCGCTCTCGATCTTCACGCCTCGTCCCCCAGCTCGCTGCTCAGCCAGCCGCGCAGACGCTCCTCGCAGTGCAGGATCTCGGCGATCGGCACGAACTCCTCCTGCTTGTGGGCGAGCAACGGGTCCCCAGGACCGTAGTTCACCGCAGGCACCCCGAGGCCGGTGAAACGCGCGACATCGGTCCAGCCGAACTTCGGGTGGACCTCTCCACCGACGGCTTCGATGAACGCCTTGGCTGCGGGTCGGTCGAGGCCGGGCAACGCCCCGGGCGAGGTGTCGGTGAGGGTGATCTCGTACCCGTCGAAGACCTCGGAGACGTAGGCGAGCGCTTCGGCCTCGCTGCGGTCGGGGGCGAAGCGGTAGTTGACCTCGACGACGCACTCATCAGGCAGCACGTTGCCTGCCACCCCGCCGCGGATCGCCACGGCGTTCAGACCCTCGTGGTACTCGAGCCCGTCGATGACCGGACGTCGTGCCTCGTAGGCGTTGAGCCGGTCGAGGATCTCGCCTGCGCCGTGGATGGCGTTGACGCCCTTCCAGCTGCGCGCGGAGTGCGCCCGCTCACCGATCGCTCGGACGTCCACGCGCAGGGTTCCTTGGCAGCCGGCCTCGACGCCGGCGTTGGAGGGCTCCATCAGGATCGCGAAGTCGCCCAGCATCAGGTCGGGGTCGCTCTCGGAGAGCTTGAGCAGGCCGTTGTGCTCGGCGTCGATCTCCTCGGCCTCGTAGAAGATGAAGGTCACGTCGCGCACCGGCT
>JBAVCA010000457.1:0-3615 GCA_049586475.1 Nocardioides sp. | reverse complement strand
GTCGTACCAGAGCGTGCTGCCCTCGACGATCCCCAGTGCGCGCGCGTCGGCGAGCGTGCTGGTGGCCTCGCGCTGACCCATGCCGCGGGCCTTGCCGTAGATCCCCTTCGGCCCCGGGCTGGGATTGATGGTGAAGTCATCGGCGTAGCGGGGAAAGCGCGGCTGGCAGGAGGCCTGGGGGCCCAGCGTGATCGGCAGCAGGCGCCAGCCCTTCTGCAGCTGCTTGCGCACCCAGGTCGGGGTCAGGTTGGGCTGGTCGCGACAGGCGCGGGAGTCGCCCGAGATGTAGATGCCCACGGCGAGGAACGGGGAGGTCCGCAGCCAGGTGTTCATCATCGACTGGGTCGGGGTCACGCACTGGTCGAAGCCGTAACCCGTGAAGTCGCCGGGAGTCGCAGGGTTGGGCGCTGGGTCACGCTTGGCGGCTATCGGTGCGTCGAGCAGCGCGGCACCTGCGGTGGGAGCGGCGGCAGCGACCGTGGAGGCGGGCAGGCCGACGGTGACGAGGCTGCCGAGGGCCAGGCTGACCATCGCGGTGCGCAGGCGCGGAGCAGAAGAGCCGTCGCGCTGGCGGGGGCGGAGAGAAGTGAGAGCCGGGGTCATGCGTAACTCCAGGGGAAGGGGAGGGACAGTCGAGCCGTCGGTCGCACGCAGCGACGAGCGTCACCCTAACCACAGAAGTCACTCCAGTAACATAGGTAGCAGCGAACTACAACGATGTAGTTCGGTGTGTCGCGATTCTAGGCGCCGATTTGCGTCGAGTCGGCGTGTTGAGGCGCCGACTCGAGGTCCCTCGACGTCAGGAGGTGGCTCGGAGGTGGGGTCAGGGGCGGTGAGGAGGACCGATAGATTGATGTGCGTGCCAGAGACCAGCGCCGTCCACACTCTCGACACCGTCGCCGTTGCGGTCACCGACCCCGGCCGCGAGCAGCCGTGGGCCGAGCTGGGTCTGAAGAGCGACGAGTACGCCTCGATCCGCGAGATCCTGGGGCGTCGCCCGACGAGCTCGGAGCTGGCGATGTACTCCGTGATGTGGAGCGAGCACTGCTCCTATAAGTCGACCAAGGTGCACCTCAAGCAGTTCAGCGAGATCCCCCAGACCACGCCCGTGGGCAAGATGCTCGCCGGCATCGGCGAGAACGCCGGCGTTCTCGACATCGGTCAGGGCTACGCGGTCACGTTCAAGGTCGAGAGTCACAACCACCCGTCCTACGTGGAGCCCTACCAGGGCGCCGCGACCGGCATCGGTGGCATCGTGCGCGACATCCTCGCCATGGGCGCGCGCCCGGTCGCCGTGATGGACCCGCTGCGCTTCGGTCCGCTCGACGCTCCCGACACGCGCCGGGTGCTGCCCGGGATCGTGGCGGGCGTCGGCGGCTACGGCAACATGCTCGGATTGCCGAACATCGGCGGCGAGGCGGTCTTCGACACCTCCTACCTGGGCAACCCGCTCGTCAACGCTCTGTGTGTCGGGGTGCTGCGCCACGAGGACCTTCACCTCGCCAAGGCGAGCGGTGCCGGCAATCAGGTGGTGCTCTACGGAGCCCGCACCGGCGGCGACGGGATCGGTGGGGTGTCGGTCCTGGCGAGCGAGACGTTCGACGCCAACGCGGACGGCAGCAGCGGTCCGGCCAAACGGCCCAGCGTCCAAGTCGGCGACCCGTTCATGGAAAAGCTCCTCATCGAGTGCACCCTCGAGCTCTTCGCAGCCGGCATCGTCGCCGGCATCCAGGACCTCGGCGGCGCTGGACTCTCGTGCGCCACCTCCGAGCTGGCCAGCGCCGGCGACGGTGGGATGCACGTCGAGCTCGACCGGGTCCCCCTGCGCGACTCCTCTCTCGCCCCCGAAGAGATCCTGATGAGCGAGAGCCAGGAGCGGATGATGGCGGTCGTCGAGCCTGGCGACGTCGCGACGTTCCTCGCCATCTGCGACAAGTGGGACGTGGAGGCCGTGGTCATCGGTGAGGTCACCGACACCGGGCGCCTCGAGATCGACTGGCACGGCGAACGTGTGGTCGACGTCCCGCCGCGCTCGGTCGCTCACGACGGACCCACGTACGAGCGCCCCTACGCTCGCCCGTCCTGGCAGGACGCCCTCCAGGCAGACCGGGCCGAGCTGCTTCCCCGCCCGGCCTCCGGCGAGGAGCTGCGCGAGACCCTGCTCCGCCTCGTCGCCAGCCCCAATCTCTGCGACAAGTCCTGGATCACCGACCAGTACGACCGCTACGTGCGAGGCAACACGGTCCTCTCCCAGCCGTCGGACTCCGGGATGATCCGGGTCGACGAAGAAACCAACCTCGGGGTCGCTGTCGCCACCGACTGCAACGGCCGCTACACCAAGCTCGACCCCTACACCGGCGCTCAGCTCGCGCTCGCTGAGTCCTACCGCAACGTGGCGACCGGCGGCGCCGTGCCGTTGGCCATCTCGGACTGCCTCAACTTCGGCTCGCCGGAAGACCCGGACGTCATGTGGCAGTTCGCCGAGGCGTGTCGTGGGCTCAAGGACGCGTGCCTCGCACTGGGCATCCCCGTCACCGGAGGCAACGTGAGCCTCTACAACCAGACGGGCGAGACCGCGATCCTGCCGACGCCCGTCGTGGCGGTCCTGGGAGTCATCGACGACGTCACCCGCCGTACGCCGACCGGCTGGCGCTCGATCGAGGGCGACGACCCTGGGGAGTCGGTGGTCCTGCTGGGCTCCACGCGCGAAGAGCTGTCGGGATCGGAGTGGGCGAACGTCGAGCACGGCCACCTCGGGGGGCTGCCTCCGGCGGTGGATCTCGCCGCGGAGCGGTCACTCGCAGAGCTGCTGCATGCAGCGGTAGGGCTGGTGACCAGCGCCCACGACCTGTCGGAAGGAGGATTGGCCCAGGGGCTGGTCGAGTCGTGCCTGCGCCACATGTGTGGGGTGAGCGTCGCGCTGGAATCCGTCGCCGAGGACCCGTTCGTGGCCCTGTTCTCCGAGTCGGCCGCCCGAGTGCTCGTCACCGTGCCGCAGGGAGATGTCGAACGGATCATCCAGCTCGCCGCCGACCACGGCGTCCCTGCCACGGAGCTCGGGAGGACCGGCGGCGACGTCCTGAGCGTCGCGGGCGTCCTCGACGTCAACCTGCTCGAGCTGCGCTCGACCTGGATGAAGACACTTCCCCTCGCGATGGCCTGAGGGCTGCGCCGGGTCGGTTCGGCGATGCTTGCCGGCCCCCGCGACGGCGCTCACGGGCGCACCGACCGGGTGCGCGTAGGGCCCGCCAAGGCGCTCGGGCAGGGCTGGGTGGGACCCGATTTGGTGTTCCCGGCCGACGTGTCCTAACGTTCTCTCTGTCGCCACAAGCGGCCAACACCCGCAGGGGCCGAGAGGCCAAACTTCGGGGGTTGAGCCACGTGCGGCTCGATCGGAACGAAGCTCAGCTCAACGAAGTTGACGCGGATGGTCCGGATCGGTAATGTTTCTGAGGTTGCCCCAAGCACCGGCCCGAGAGGGTACGGCATGGGTGCGTCTGATGTTTGAGAACTCAACAGTGTGTCATAGTCGACGAATTAGTTTGTTATGCCCTTACTTTTGTTTGGGTTTGTTTTTTCGGCAATATGATTCTGACAATTTGTCGGGGTTTGTTT
>JBAVCA010000456.1:0-1723 GCA_049586475.1 Nocardioides sp. | reverse complement strand
GAGGCGACGTAGGCAGCGGCGTCGCGAGCCTCGACGGCACTGGTCGGGTCGGCGGTCTCTGCCGAGAGGGCCTCGCCGCCGCGGGAGATCGCGTTCTTGAAGGCGGGGTCGTGGCTGTGCAACGGCGAGCCGGCCGGATCGACGTGCGGCTGCCCGCGGTCAGCCTTGATGACCTCGTTCTCCTGACGCAGCGTCAGGGTGCCGGCGTCCTCGGAGGAAGGCAGCGCGAACGCGGCTGCGACGAGTGCGACGGCCAGCGAGGCGGGCAGGGCGACGCGCAGACGTCGAGCGCGCTCCGAGGGACGACGCTCTGGACGGGGGCCGAGACTCATGGAGATCCTCCGGGGTAGACGGTGCCGGGGCAGCGAGAGCCACGTCACAATGAGGCAACCCTAGACGGAGCGCGCCGTCCTCGGAGCAGATGTCCGATCCCGACGGCCCAGTGTCGGGGAGACCTCCCAAGTCGAACGCCGAGTCGGCGACTAAACACGCCGACTCGACCCCAAATAACCGCAAGTGCGGCATACTCGGAGCGTGAACGGGTACCGAGTTGCGGAGGCCGCCGAGGTGCTCGGCGTGAGCGACGACACGGTGCGGCGGTGGATCGACTCGGGGCGGGTGGCGGCCACCTCCGGAGCGGGGCCGGTCGAGATCGAGGGTGCAGACCTGGCCGGACTGGCGGTCTCGCTCTCCGACCGACCCGACCGTGACGGCACGCGGGCCTCGGCGGTCAGCGCCCGCAACCGCCTCGCCGGGATTGTGGTGGCGGTCAAGCGCGATGCCGTGATGGCCCAGGTCGACATGATCTGCGGGCCCTACCGGTTGGTCTCCCTGCTCAGCACCGAGGCGGCCGACGAGCTGGCCCTGGAGCCGGGCTCGCGGATCGTCGCGTCGGTCAAGTCCACCAACGTCGTGGTCGAGACCCCGTGAAGCGGCCCCGAGCCCTCGTCCTGGCGCTGACTCTGGGCGCGAGCAGCCTCGCCGGGTGTAGCGCCGATCAGTCCCGTGATGAGTCGGGGAGTGAGTCCAGCGAGCTGACGGTCCTGGCGGCAGCCTCGCTGACCGAGACCTTCACCGCGTTGGCTGACGAGTTCGAGGCGACCCATCCAAGCGTGAGCGTCCGGCTGGCCTTCGACTCCTCCGCGACCCTCGCCGGTCAGGCGGTGCAGGGTGCACCCGCCGACGTGCTGGCCACCGCGGACGTCGCGACGATGCAGGATGCGGTCGACGGCGGAGTGGTGCCCGCCGGGTCCACGACCTTCGCGACCAACACGATGACGCTGGTCGTGCCGGCGAACAACCCCGCTGGTCTGGCCTCGTTCGCCGATCTCGACGGCGCCGGAGTCGACTACGTCGCCTGTGTCGAGACAGCGCCGTGCGGTGCCGTCGCCGCTGAGCTGCTCGCGGGCAACGCCGTCGACGCCGATCCGGCCAGCCTGGAGACCGACGTCAAGTCGGTGCTGGCCAAGGTCATCTCCGACGAGGCCGACGCGGGCCTGGTCTACGTCACCGACGCGACCGCCGCCGGAGACGACGTACAGGTCCTGGCGATCCCCGGCTCCGACGCGGAGGTGCTCGACTACCCGATCGGGGTCCTCGAGCAATCCGTCGACCCGGACCTGGCCCAGGAGTTCGTCGATCTGGTCCTCTCCGCTCGCGGCCGCGCGATCCTGGGCGCGGCTGGGTTCGGCGCGCCGTGAGAGCCGCGGGAACACCTGCGGGT
>JBAVCA010000455.1:0-10892 GCA_049586475.1 Nocardioides sp. | reverse complement strand
GGCATCGCTGCAGCCGACGAGCTGCCACGCATCGTGGGCACGCCCCGTCGCGCCCGCGAGCAGGGCGACGTCCTCATAGAGCAGCGCGAGCACCCAGTCGTCGTCGTAGCGACGATAGGCGTCCAGGGCGGTCCGGTACGAGGCGCTGGCCTGATCGGTCTGATCGAGGTCGCGCGCGGCGTTGCCCAGGTTGTGATGGCCCAGCGCGACCATCCAGGTGTCGCCCACCTCGGTCGCCAGCGCCATCGACTCCGCGAAGCGCGCTTGAGCTCCCGACGGGTCGCCGCGCAGGGTGGCCAGCATGCCGAGGTTGTTCTGCGAGACCGCGATACCGCGCCGGTCCCCGAGCTCGCGGCGCAGTTCGAGCCCGCGTCCGGCCAGGTCCTCGGCCAGCTCGTAGTCGCTCTCGTACTCGGCCACGATCGCCAGGTTGCTGTAGAGGGCTGCCATGCCGTGGCGGTCGTCGAGGGCCTCCCTTTGCGCCAGGCTGGCTTCGTAGTGGCTGCGGGCCAGGGGGAGGTCGCCACGCTGAGCCGCGAGTGTCCCCTGCAGGTGGCGGACCTGGGCCATCCCGATCTGGTCATCGAGATGGGTGAAGGCCTGGGCTGCTGACTCGAGCCCGGTCGTCGCATCCTCGAAGTGCCCCTGCTTGCGGGCGACATCCGCCAACCAGGTCTGGGCCCAGGCTGCTCCGGGCTCGTCCTCGGCGGCGCGGGCAGCCTCCAGCGCGCCGCGGAAGGCGTCGGCTGCCGCACGCCACTCCGTCTGCAGCTCGAGAATCTTGCCGATACGCACGAGCACCGCAGTCTGCTCGGCCGTGGGGAGCAGCGTCAGCAACCGGCGGTAGTGCAGCAACGCCGCGTCGTTGGCGTAGGCGGCGCTCGCAGCATCGCCGGCTTTGCGCAGGTGCTCACGCTTCTTGGCATCATCGCCGCCGTGCCAGCAGTGGTGGGCAAGGTCGTCGAGCTGGCGTTCGGGATCGCCCGAGGCGCCCGCCAGGATGGCGTCGGCGATGCGATCGTGCAGCTGCGAGCGAAGCGCGAAGGGCAGGCTCTCGTAGGCCACGTCGTGCAGCAGCGCGTGGGTGAAGGCCCATGAGTCCGCCTGGTCGAGCGGACGGGCTACTTCTCGGCGCTCGAGCTCCTGCAGTGAGTGCCGGAGGTCGTCGGCGGCGCCGAGCTCGGGGTAGCTCTGCTGGACGAGGCGGCCGCTGAAGGACGTGCCCACGACGCTGGCGACCTTGGCCGCGCGTCGCGGGGCCTCGGGCAGCTGGTCGAGACGGTTCAGGACGAGCCCGTGCAGCGTCGCGGGAAGGTCCAGAGCATCGACCGCGGGCTCGGAGGGCGCGCGGGAGTCCCGCGACCGGTCGTGCAGGTAGCGGCAGAGCTCGCGCACCCACAAGGGGTTGCCGTCGGAACGCTCGACAGCGAGTGCGATCAAGGCCGGGGGAATGGCGGCGCCGTCTCCGGAGAGTCGGGTCAGCTCCGCGACGGCCAGGGCAGTGGTCTGCGCCGGCTCCAACGGCGGTAGCACCACCTCCTGAGCCAGCTCGGGATCGACTGCCAGACCCAGAAGGGCCTCGGCACCTCGCCGATAACCCAGCAGCAAGGTGATCGGCAGCGACCGGATGGCGTGCGAGATGGCAACAAGGAGGTCGCGGCCCAGCGGCTCCATCAGGTGGGCGTCGTCCAGCACGATGAGGTGAGGGGTCACGACCCGCTCGACGAGCAGCTGCTCGGCCAACTGCTCGAGGCTGGTCTTGCGCAGCTTGGCCTCCAGCGACGCGGTCAGGTCATTGTCCGGCAGCGGCATCCCGAGCAGGCCGCCGAGCAGCGGCGCGCGCGGCCGCAGGTCAGGCGGCAGGAGCCGGTCGAGGTGATCGGCGAGCTCGTGAGCATCCATGTCGTCGCGGACGTCGAGAAGCCCACGCGCGATCCCCCACCAGGCTGAGTAGGCGCCGACCGATCGGTGCGCGCGAGCAGTGCCGTCGTCGATCGTGGTACCGGACTCTCGGGCCCGTTCGACCACCTCGGCAATGAGCCGCGAGGTCCCGATCCCGGCCCCGCCGCAGACGCCGATCAAGCCGCCGGAGCCGGTCTCGCGGGTCTCGTGGACCCTCTCGAGGAGCAGGGCGAGCTCGTCGTCGCGGCCCATGAGCTGCAGGCGGCGGCCGCCGGCATGCGGGTCCCGGCCTCGGAGCAGGCGCGCAGCCGGAACCGAACGAGCCTTCCCCTTCAAGGTGAGGAGCTCGACGTCGGAGAACTCCGCGACATCGAGGGCCGCTCTGCGGACGCTGTCGGAGACCATCACTCCTCCGATCGGAGCCTTGCTCATCAGGCGTGCCGCCAGGTTCACGGCATCGCCGAGGCAACAGAAGGTGCGACGCCGGCGGTGCCCGTAGGTGCCGCTGCGCAGCCTGCCGGCGGCGATCCCGATACTGATTCCGGTGATGGTGTCGTCCTGCAGGGTCAGGACGTCGAGCGCGGCAGCGCAGGCTCGAGCCGCGTCGTCTCCGTGTGCTTCAGGGCTGCCGAAGACGGCGTAGAGATAGGCGCCCTTGTCGCCGACCGTGATCTGGAGAAGGCTGCCGCCGTAGCCGTCGACGATGCGTTGGGCGGCGACGATGAAGTTGTCGAGCAGCTGAGGGCTGTCGTCGTCGGCGTCGAAGTCGATCCCGGTGAACTTGAAGAACATCGGGACCGCCGGTCGCAGCTCGGCAACGAAGTCTCCTCGATTGGTGCGGACCCGCTCGAAGATGGCGGGCAATAGCCACTTGCGTACCTCGTCGAGGGACAGCGGTGCCGAGTCGGCGAAGTTGACCCAGGGCTCCGGGGTGGCCTCGACCGCAGTGAGAGCCGCGACTGGTCCGAGGGCTCCGTCTCGCAGCTGGGCTCCGACGGCGCTGGCCCCGAGCGCCGCCAGCACGGGCTTCGTGACCACGACCTCCCCGGGAGAGGCGGTGCCCTCGGCAGCAGCCACCTCGTCCATCAGCGAGCCGGCCAGGACGTCCAGCAACTGGATCGACGGGTCGCCGACCACGAACCGACGAGCCTGGCCGAGCGCCACGGCCACCTTGACGCCGAGCCGGACCTCCTTGCCGCCGGGCGAGACCACGACGCCGACCCGGTCCATCGTCTCCTGCATGGCGAAGGCGCAGCTCACCGCGCGCAACCCGGCGTCGCCGTCGAGCCAGGCCGTGATCGCGTCGCCGCTGAAGTAGACGACGGATCCGCCGACGTCGTGGAGCGTGGCGATGAGCGCGTGGAAGACCCGCTCGAGCACCCCGGTCAGCTCCTCGGCACCGCGCTCGGGGCCCAGCTCGTCGGCCAGGGCCTCGGTCAGTGCAGTGAAGCCTGAGACGTCGGCGAACAAGGTGGTGCCCGACCGACGACCGTCGACCGGCTCACCTCCCGCGAGGGCCCAGCGACGATCCTCGGCGACGTAGGCCTCAGGGTCGTCGCTGGTGAGGGGGACCGTCGGGGACGGTGACGTCATCGAACGACGACGCGCACCATGCGATGACCGAGCACGTCACCCAGCTGGGTCCCGGCGACATGGACGGCGAGCTCGTACTCCACGCCGCTGCGCCACTTGAGCAGCGTGCCGGAGGCGACGAAGACGAAGCGATGTGTCACCGGGTCGTACTTCACGCAGCGGGAGCCGGGAGCCGGCAGCGTCGTCTCGCCGTCGGTGCTGGTGAAGGTGACGCGGCAGCCGGTCGCGAGCTCAAGCGCCAGCGAATCGTTGATCGGTCCCGAGCGATCGCTGAGTGTGAACCTGACCTTCACCAAGTCGTTCGCGCCGACCTGCACCGGCTCGTCCTGGTCGAGCGGGGCTGCGAAGGTGCTCACGGCGTAGGCGTTGGCCAGCCGGAACGTCGCCGACGGCACGGTGCTCGTGGTCAGCCCCATCGTCGTCCGGGTCGTCGCCCCCGTCGTGTCGGGCGTGCCCGTCGTCGCCACGACGTCGTAGGCGCCCACCACGTCATTGGCGCGCGGCACGATGGTGGCGATCCCGTCGCTGTCGCTCTCGGCCTCGGAGCTGGGGGGAGACGTCCCTGCGGTGGTGCTGCTGCCGTTCGAGGTGAAGGTCACCACCGCTCCGCTGACCGGGTTGCCGAACGCGTCGGCGACCCGAGCGGTCAGCGGTTCGAACGAGGTGCCGAACGGAACGGACTGGTGATTGCCGTCGACGGTCTCGATCGTTGCGACGGGGCCTGCGAGGACCGTCAGGTCCAGGGTCCTCTGATCAGTGCCGACGGTGTTGGTTGCCGTGACCTCCACGGGGAAGGTCCCGGCGGTCGTGGTCGTGCCGCGGACGCGGCCATCGGCATAGGTGAGGCCGTCCGGCAGTCCGGTCACCGTGACCTCGGGCTGGGGATCGCCCGAGGCGTCCAGCGGCGCGTCGTAGGCGACCCCGGCCGTAGCCGGTGGCAGTGACGACGTGTCGATGTGCGGGGCCTCCATCACCTGCAGCACGACCGCCTCGGACACGCTCGGAAGGTTCTCGGGATCCACCGAACCGGCACGTGCACCGTCGAGGACCTCGACCTCGTCGCTCCCGAAGAACGCGGTCACCTCGAAGCGTCCCGAGGGGAGTGCCAGCGCACCGAGTGGCGCCGTCCCGTTCGGACGGGTGGTCCGGGCAGCGGCTGCGATGACCTCGCCCTCCTGGCGGACCACGAAGATCACTGATCGCTCGGTGAGGCCCGCGTCCTGGGTCTGGAGATCGGCCACGACTCCGGTGTCTCCGTCGGGCAGGACCGGCTCCTCGGGGCCGCTCAACGTCAGGGTCGTGGGGCGCTTGGTCACGGTGAACGTGTGTCCCGCTGTTGAGGCAGCAGCACGGTCGTCGCCGTCGAAGGCGGCGGAGAGGTCGAGCTCGCCGACCTGCTGGACCAGGGGGAAGGTGGTGGCGGCCACTCCTTCGGAGTCGCTGCTGACCACGCGGGTGAGGTTGCCCAGGGCGATCCTGACCAACCCTCCGGACAGAGGCTGTCCGGCTGAACGAAGCGTGGCGGTGACGGCAGTCTGCGCGCCGAAGACGCCTGTCCCGGTGGTGGCCAGGTCCAGCGTCGAGGCGACCTCGGAGCCCGATATCGGGTCGAGGCCAGGGTTCTTCCCGGGTTGGTACTCGCGACCCTGGTTGTCGTCGAGGCTCACGCCGCCGACGCCGTTGACCGCCTGGACGAGGAAACGGACGTCGGCTGCCTGCTGGTCGGCCGGCAGCTCCAGGGAGCCTGTCCACCGGGTCGAGTCGTCGGGGCTCTGCACCAGGTCGACCGAGCGCCACTCGCCGAACCACGCCCCGGTGTTACCGGTGCGGGTGATCCACACCTGCTGGATACCCGCAGCAGGATCGCCGACCACGGTGGCTCCGATGTCGACGCGGGAGCCGACCACCTGAGAGGTGACGCCGGTGATCTCGGGTGGGGCGGCGAGAGCAGGAACGTTGTCGCCGTAGCGCTGCACGTTATTGCTGTAGAACAGCTCGAAGTCGGTGGCGGAGAAGCGACGCAGCGTGCTCGTCAGGGCAGAGTCGGAGCGGTGCTGAGCTGCGGTCACGAGCAGTCGCGTGCCGCCATCGCCTGCGATCGCTCCGTAGGTGTTGGGCACTGCCAGCCGGCGGGGAAAGAACACGGGGGACGAGAACGGGGTGTGCACTTCATGGGTCTCGGTCGTCGGGGCGCCGGTGAGCGGAACGACACCCGGTGTATCGGTGTAGCTGCCGCCTCGGAATCCCACCCCGCGCAGGGCGAAGCCGTCGGCGCCGACGGGGATCGACTGCAACGGCAGTGCAGGTTGTCCGGGTGCGGTGGTGACGCCGTCCGGTCCGCGGAGGTAGGTGAAGCGGTCGAGCCCGGTGCCGGAGCCTCCGGTGAACTCCTGGGTGACGAGCGTGGTGGCGCCGTCGGCGCGGACGTTGGCGCGTTGCAGTCCGAGGACGGAGCCGGGCCCGGCAGCCACCGGCTCAGGAGTCACGGTCGGCACCGACGGCTCGGGCAGCCGACCCGAGGGGAGGTCGAGCGAGAGCATCGGCAACCCGTACAGGGTGGCCTCGGCCAGGGCCTTCTGGTGGATGCCGGAAAGCACCGCGGTGGAGGCGAAGTAGTCCTGCTTCGCAGCGACCAGGGCAGACCCCAGCGCTACCGGGCCCGATCCGGTGCGCAGCTCGTCGGCCAGTCCCGAGTAGAGCCGCTCGCTGTACTCGACGAAGTCGGTGTCGCCGTACTGGTAGCCGGTGCCGCCGACGAGGACTGCTCCCTTGCCGACCAGAGCCTGGGGCCAGTCAAGACGTTCCGTCAGCCCCGGGACAGCGTGCTTGTCGATGATGTTGAAGCCCGAGTGGCAACCGGCACTGATCACCAAGGTGTCGGTGAGGTCGGCGCTGGAGTCCCGTACCTCGGTAGCCAGCAGCGAGGTCTCGTAGTCAGCAGCAAGAGCACTGTTGGCGCTGAAGTGGCCGGCCAGGTAGACCAGGTCCGGCTCCTGACCGACCGGGTTCTCGAGAAAAACCTTGCGCAGGTCGGGCGCGGTCCAGGAACGGTCCCGCGTGGGCTGGCCGCCTTCGGTGCGCAGGTCGGGAGAGACATCGCCGTTCGTGATCAGGTCGGTGACCGTGCCCTGGTTGCCCAGTCCAGCGGCGAAGCTCGAGGAGACCTCGTCAGCGCCATCGGTGAGGAAGTCATAACCGGTGACCAGTGCGCGCTCGGGCGTGGGCAGCGTGCCGTCCAGGCTCACGAAGCGCTCCAGGGCAGCCGAGATCTCCCCAGGAGTCTCGATCAGGCGCCCTACCGCGACGTCGGGGACCGCAACCGAGGCGCCCTTGAGCCGTAGCGTGACGGCCGATCCGTAGGCATCCTGGCTGAGGACCTGGTTGCGACGAAGCGCTGCTTGCGACGACGACTCCTCGCGCACCGGTGGGACGAAGTTCTGCTCCGGACCGAGGCCGGCGGTGTCGGCGGTACGGAAGAAGGGGATGACGCTGTCATCGCCGGCAAGCACCACGTAGGCAAGCGAGCCGGTCGAGTCCCGGTAGGAGTTGACGATGTCGCGCAGTGCCTCGGCCACGAGATTCTTCGCGTAGGGACAGGCGGCCTGCTCGTCAGCCTGGTCGTTCAGCGCCTGGAGCCGAGGCACGGTGCCGGCGTCGATCACCACCCCGCCGATGTCGGGCCGCTCGGCGAAGGAGCGCAGCTCGTCGAGGGGGACGCCCTCGAGACGCTGGGAGTCGGTGAGGATGACGGTGCGAGCCCCTCCGGGGACGCCGGTGACCGACTCCAGCTCCTGGAACTCGAGCAGCGGGGCGCTGCACGCGCCGGTCCTGGTAGCCACCTCGAGGCGGAACGGCTTCTGGGGCGCGAAAGCACCGTTGCGTCCCTGCACCCGCAGGTAGAAGTACCCGTTCGTGTCCCAGGTCGCCACGCGGGCGTTCTCATCAGCCAGGCCGTCGCGAGCGGAGACCGTCAGGAGGCTGCGGGTCTGGGCGCCGGTGTAGGCATCGCGGATCTCGTCGGCGCTGAAGGCCGAGGGGCTGAACGCGGAGGGTGAGAACGCGGAGGGGCTGAACGCGGAGGGTGAGAACGCGGAGGGGCTGAACGCGGAGGGGCTGAACGCGGAGGGGCTGAACGCGGAGGGGCTGAACGCGTCTGCTGCGAACTCTGCGGTGAGCCGGTTGAGATCACTGGGTGTCAACGCCTCGTTGAAAGCAGCGCCGATGTCGCCGAAGACAGTGAGGTCGTAGTCGGCGGCCAGCTGGGTGAGGTCGACCTGGATGATGCTGTCGGGCTGCACCGGCAGGCGATACCAGAGCCCCATCCCGGGAAGACGCAACGTGCCGTTGACCACGTCGTCGGCGCCCAGGGTCGTGGCGGTGGTCCAGGCCAGGTTGGGCTCATCCACCCAGACGCGCACGATGAAGGTCTCGGTGCTCGAGGCGCCTCGGGAGTTCGTCGCGGAACAGGTCACCGTGGTGTCGCCCGGGGGGAAGCTGCTGCCGGAGGCCGGGTCGCAGGTCGCGGTCAGCGGTCCGTCACTCGGATCGCTGGCACTGACGTCGAAGGTGACGGCACGGCTCGGCTCGGTGGCGTCGATCAGGGTTGTCACCGGCTCCTGCGGTACGACGATCTGGGGCCGCGGACCGTTCGGGTCAGCAGCGAGGGTGAAGGTGCCGCGGAGGTCTGCGATCTTGTCGGTGTGTGAGCCGGTCAGCAGGAAGCCGAAACGGTCGCCGACCACGAGGTCGAACGTGATGGAACCGGCGTAGCTGAAGCCGCTGCCGTCGGCGCAGCAGTCACGCGGGCCGTCGTTCACGGGGGTGGCGATCTGTTGGAACTGGTTGTCGCGGTAGACGCCTGCCGTCAGCTTGGAGGTGACCTGGGTGCGCCCATGGTCGCCGGTCCATCGCCACGGCAGGGAGAGTGGGCCGGAGGCGGTCGCCACGCTGGTGAACAGCCAGCCGGCCGACTTCCGCGTGCGGTCCTGCACCGCGTACGAGAATGCCGCGGGGGCCGTCTGCCCATCGGACGTGAGCGTCGCATCCGGTCCCATGACCTGCCACTTGGCAGCGCTGCTTGCTGCTGCGGCACCGGGAATGCTCACCATCAGCCCGAGGGCGAGCAGCAGCGAGACGGCGAGCGCTGCCGCCCCTCTGCGGTGCGCAGCGGGCGACGGTGCGGACAATCGTGTTGTCGGCGACATGCAATTCTCCGAGCGGGTGACCGGGTCCCTCAACTCCTGATGGTGCTCCCACCCCAAGGGGATCACTTCCAGCCCGGCTGGGCCATAGTCCGATCGGGCTATGTCGTAGCAGGGTCCGGTCCTACTTCGTGCGGGAGGCGGCCACGTCCTCGAGCGCTGCGAGGAACTCCGGCATCGACTTGCCCAGCTCCCGCACCGAGTCATCGGTGAGGTGGATGAGGTTCAGCTCGGTGAGGGCCACCAGCGAAGCAGTGCGCAAGGTGTGGCTGACGATCGCCTTCTCCCCCATCACCTCGCCGGCGCCCAGCCTGGCTACTTCCTCACCGTGGTGGCGGACCGAGACCTCCCCGCTGACGATGATGTAGAGCTTGTCGGCCGAGGTGTGCTCCGAGATCGGCGCCCATCCCTCGGGAAGGTGTACCTGCCGTCCTGCCGCGAGGATCTTCTTCTGCTGCTTCGCGTCGAAACGGTCCATGAATGCGCCGGACATGTGAAACCTTTCGTGATGGTGGTCCTCCCGCGGCGAATCTTCCTCGCCCGACGGTCGGCTGTCCAGCACCCGAGTGCGCGGGCGGTTCGGGGCCCTCGCAGATGGCCGGAGGCCGTGGGGCTCCGGATCGACAGCCGCCGGCCGGTGCTGGGCGTTACCGCTTCGCAACCCGAGGCAGGCACTGTAGGGGCATGTCGACCAAGGTCTCGATCGAGCACCGCACCACTTACCACTTTGCTGAGGCGGTGTCAGTGGGTCCTCACGTCGTCCGGCTGCGCCCCGCGCCCCATGCCCGGACCCCGATCGAGGCCTACTCCCTCGACGTGAAGCCAGCCGGCCACTTCCTCAACTGGCAACAGGACCCCTTCGGCAACTGGATGGCTCGGCTGGTCTTTCCCGAGAAGGTCAAGACCCTCGACATCACCGTCGGCCTGGTCGCCGACTTGATGGTGATCAATCCCTTCGACTTCTTCGTCGAGGAGTACGCCGAGTCGATGCCGTTCGTCTACGAGTCGGGCCTGCACGCAGATCTCTTCCCCTACCTGCGCACCGTCGACGACGCTTCCGCGACCGACACCTACCGCCAGAGTCTGCCCCAGCCGCAGGACGGCCCCGGTGGTCGCACCCGCACGATCGACTTCCTCGCCTTGCTGAACGCTGCCGTCAACCGGGAGGTCGCCTACTCGGTGCGGATGGAGGCCGGGGTCCAGAGTCCAGACGAAACCCTCGCACGCAAGATCGGCTCGTGCCGCGACTCCGCCTGGTTGCTGGTCGCTCTGCTCCGGCAGAGCGGCCTGGCGGCGCGTTTCGTCTCCGGCTACCTGGTCCAGCTCGCCTCGGACCAGCAGTCGCTCGACGGTCCGAGCGGTCCGGCGGCCGACTTCACCGATCTGCACGCCTGGGCAGAGGTCTACCTGCCCGGGGCAGGCTGGGTGGGCATGGACCCCACCAGCAGCCTGTTCGCCGGCGAGGGTCACATCCCGCTCAGTGCCACCCCGCACCCCAGCAGCGCGGCGCCCATCGAGGGCGTCACCGACCCGGTCGAGGTGACGTTCTCCTTCCACAACGAGGTGACCCGGGTCCATGAGGACCCGCGCGTGACCAAGCCGTACAGCGACGAGCAGTGGGCGCGGATCGACGCGCTCGGCGCTGCGGTCGATAAGCGACTCGCCGCCGGTGACGTCCGCCTGACGATGGGTGGGGAGCCGACCTTCGTCTCCCTCGACGACGCCACGACCGCGCAGTGGAACACCGACGCCGACGGCCCCGAGAAGCGAGCACTGGCCAACACGCTGGCAGAGCGTCTGCGCGAGACCTACGCGCAGGGCGGAGTCGTCCACCGCGGCCAGGGCAAGTGGTACCCCGGCGAGTCCCTGCCTCGGTGGAACATCGCGCTGCAGTGGCGCACCGACGGAGTACCTCTGTGGCGCGACTCAGCGCTGTTCGCCGACCCGTGGGGACCCGGCAGCGATCTCGAGGTCGCCACCGCGCAGGCCGAGGCCCTCGCGCGGCGTGTCGCCTCCGTGCTGGCCCTGCCGCCGAGCCAGGTCCATCCGGCCTACGAGGACCCGCTCGCCGCGCTCGCCTCCGAGGTGCGGCAACCACAGGGTGCAGCACCGGACGCGGCGGCCGACAAGCTCGACGCGCACGGTCTCGGAGTCCTCGACTCCGCGGTGGACACCCCAAGCGGCTGGGTCCTACCC
>JBAVCA010000454.1:0-8241 GCA_049586475.1 Nocardioides sp. | reverse complement strand
GCCTTCAGCCTGGGAGTCCTGGGCGTCGTGCACCTCTCCGCGGGCAATCCCCAACCGCTCGCCGGCGACACTTCTCCCTTGCGTGACGGCGGAGGCGCGATCGGGTACGTCGTCTCCTCGTTGCTGATGGACCTGCTCCGTTCCCCGGGGATCGTGATCCCGGTGCTGCTGCTGATCTCGGTCTTCGGCGTGCTGGTGATCACCGCGACCCCGCTCTATCGCGTGCCAGAGCGGCTCGCGGTCCTTCGCGATGCTGCCCTGGGTCGCGACGACCACGAAGCAGCGCGGGCGACGGGCGCCCCCGACGACTGGGACATCGATCCCGATCTAGGAGATCCGGCCTACGACTCACCGGTCGTGGAGGACACCGCTGCGCGCAAGCGTCGCCGGGGCGGGTCCGCCGGCGATGCTGATGCCGACACTGACACGCAAGCTGCACTGGATGCATCGCTGCCCTCGACACCGACAGCGAGCGGCGCCTTCGCCGACCCGGGCGACGAGACCGCCGCCACGGACGCCCTCGACGTGGCCTTGGCGCACGACGAGGTCCCCGAGGCGGTCGTGCCCAGCACGTCGTCGGCGCGTACCGAGCCACTCGAGCCGCCGGCCCATACCCCGCTCGAGCCTCGGATGGAGCAGCTGGCGCTTTCCGGCGACATCGTCTACTCCCTCCCGGCCAACGAGGTGCTCAAGCCCGGATCAGTGCACAAGGCACGGTCCAAGGCCAGCGACGCGGTGGTCGACCGACTCACCGAGGTCCTGGAGCAGTTCAACATCGACGCCCAGGTCACCGGATACACGCGCGGCCCGACCGTGACCCGCTACGAGGTGGAGCTCGGCCCCGCGGTCAAGGTCGAGAAGGTCACCGCGCTCTCCAAGAACATCTCCTATGCCGTCGCCTCGGCCGACGTGCGGATCCTCAGCCCGATCCCGGGAAAGTCGGCCATCGGCATCGAGATCCCCAACGTCGACAAGGAGAAGGTGACGCTCGGCGACGTGCTGCGGTCCAACACGGCCCGCAGCGACCATCACCCGATGATCGTGGGCCTCGGCAAGGACGTCGAGGGTGGTTTCGTGGTGGCCAACATGGCCAAGATGCCCCACCTGCTCGTCGCCGGAGCCACTGGTTCGGGCAAGTCCAGCTTCATCAACTCGATGATCACCTCCGTGCTGATGCGTTCGACCCCGGACGAGGTGCGGATGATCCTGGTCGACCCCAAGCGGGTCGAGCTCAACATCTACGAGGGCATCCCGCACCTGATCACGCCGATCATCACCAATCCCAAGAAGGCCGCCGAGGCGCTGAACTGGGTCGTGCGCGAGATGGACCTGCGCTACGACGACCTCGCCAACTTCGGCTTCCGTCACGTCGACGACTTCAACAAGGCGGTGCGCGCGGGGAAGGTCGAGCTGCCGGCTGGAAGTGAGCGCGTGCTCGCCCCCTACCCCTACCTCCTGGTGGTGGTCGACGAGCTCGCCGACCTGATGATGGTCGCGCCGCGAGACGTCGAGGATGCCGTGGTCCGCATCACCCAGCTGGCACGCGCTGCTGGGATCCACCTCGTGCTGGCCACCCAGCGACCTTCGGTCGACGTCGTCACCGGACTGATCAAGGCCAACGTGCCTTCGCGTCTCGCCTTCGCCACGTCCTCGCTCGCGGACAGCCGCGTCATCCTCGACCAGCCGGGGGCGGAGAAGCTCGTGGGCCAGGGCGACGGGCTGTTCCTGCCGATGGGTGCCTCGAAGGCAGTCCGCGTGCAAGGCTCGTGGGTGACCGAGGCCGAGATCGCGCATGTCGTGAAGCACTGCAAGACCCAGCTGCAGCCCACGTACCGTGACGACGTCACCGTCGCTGCGGTCAGCAACAGGGTGCTCGACGACGACATCGGCGACGACCTGGACCTTGTCGTGCAGGCCGTCGAGCTGGTGGTCTCGACCCAGTTCGGGTCGACCTCGATGCTCCAGCGCAAGCTGCGGGTCGGGTTCGCCAAGGCCGGGCGTCTGATGGACATCCTGGAGAGCCGCGGGGTCGTCGGGCCCAGCGAGGGTTCGAAGGCCCGCGACGTGCTGGTGAAACCCGACGAGGTCGACGCCGTGATCATCACCATCCAGGGGGAGCAATGAGCACCATCACCGAACCCGTCGCCCACGACGAGGCGAACGACGTTCCCCAGGACTGCCTGGAGGTGCACCGCGACGGGCCGCTGTCGCTCCTGGTGGGCGGCACGGCGGGTGTGCTCGCCGTGGCGTTCCTGCTGCGCGCCGTCGGGTCCGGCGGAGTTCTTCCCTGGCTGCTCTTCGTGGTCACCGCGGCGATTGCGACCATGCACCTGGCCGCCGTGGTCGATGCTCGCGCGCCGCTGCTGGTGCTGGACCGGTTGGGGGTACGCGTACGCCGCGGGGCCTCCTGGCAGGGAGTGTCGTGGTCCGAGGTCGACCGGGTCGAGCACCGCTCCCGCACGAGCATCGTGCGCGACGGCTCGCTCAGTGTGGTGACCTCCGATGGCCGACACCTCGGGGTTCGACTCTCCTTGTCCACCCGATTGATCGGTGCCGACTGGCACGAGGTGGGCCAGGCGCTCGAAGAGCTCAGCGCCGGCGCCGTGTGCGTCGTGGCACTGAGCCGCACCCGAACCGCCGCGGACGACGCCACCGAGCCTGTTGCGCGGTCAGCCGTCGAACCGGAAACTGCACGCGCGGCGGGGCTGGAGCCGGAGCCGGAGCCGGAGCAGCACCTGGTCGCGGAGGCGCCGGAGGCAGTGACGCCGGCACGCGCCTCGCGGCCAGCTCGCCGCTCCGAGATGTTTATCGACTCCGTGCTACGCCGTGAGCGTCTCGCCGAGCTCGAGAGCACCATGGCCCCCACGGCCGACGATGCCAGTGACACGTTGGACGAGGCCGATGCCGAGCTCCGAGGCGATGACGAGCCGCTCTATCCCTCCCACCATGCCGAGACGCAGACGATTCTGTTCGACGGCGTCCTCGAGGACTCCCTGGCTGAGCCAGCAGCGCCCGTTGCCTCACGCCCGGAGCCGGTGGTGGGGCGCCAGCTGGCCGCGGCCCGCGAGCGCATCGGCATCAGCATCGAGGCCTTGGCCGAGCGCACCAGGATCCGACCTCACGTGATCGAGTCGATCGAGGTCGACGACTTCGAGCCCTGCGGCGGCGACTTCTACGCCCGCGGTCACCTGCGCACCCTGGCGCGCGTGCTCGGCGTCGAGGCGACCGAGCTGCTGGCGCTCTACGACGAGCGCTACGCCCACGCACCGATCGACGCCAGGCGAGTCTTCGAGGCCGAGCTCGCCAGCACGTCGACCCGACGCCAGCACGCCGGTGGCAGGCTCAACTGGTCGGTCCTGGTCGCTGCCGTGATGGCGGTCGTGCTGGTGTGGTCGGTGGCCAGGTTGGTCATGGAGGGCCCCGTGCCGCTCTCGGACCAGTCCGTCATGCTCAACGGCTCGCCCAGCGGCAAGGCCACACTGTCGGGCGCCACCACCAAGGTCCCGGTCAGCCTGACCGCTGCCACGGGCGGCGCTCGCGTGATCGTGCGCGACGCGCGACAGCAGGTCGTCTTCGACGCCCAGCTCGCTTTCATGCAGACCGCCGAGCTCACCGTGGCGCCGCCGGTTCGGGTCAGCACGACCGACGGTGGCCTTCTGGTCACCGTCGACGGGGTGGAGGAGGGCGCACTGGGTGCCACTGGGCAGGACGCCCAACGCACCTACGTGCCGTGAGTCACGGCGCGTGTGTGGCTCTGTAGTTGGGAGATCGTGGGCTGGGCGCGGCATAGTGGTGTCGATATGACGACGCCAACGACCTCTCCCTCCACGGCCGCGGCCCCCACCGACGACCTGCTCTCGGTGGCGATGCTGACCCTGGGCTGTGCCCGTAACGAGGTGGACTCAGAAGAGCTCGCCGGGCGACTGGCCGCCGACGGCTTCCGCCTGGTCCAGGACCCGGCGGACGCCGACACCGTGGTCGTCAACACCTGCGGCTTCGTGGAGGCCGCGAAGAAGGACTCGGTGGACGCGCTCCTGGAGGCCTCCGACCTGAAGGCGTCCGGACGACCGCGCGCCGTGGTGGCGGTGGGTTGTCTGGCGGAGCGCTACGGCAAGGACCTCGCGGAGACCTTGCCGGAGGCCGACGCGGTCCTCGGCTTCGACGACTACCCGGAGATCGCCGGGCGGCTGCGCTCGATCCTTGCGGGCGAGACGCACCACCCCCACACGCCTCAGGATCGCCGGCTGCTGCTGCCGATCAGTCCCGTCGACCGGACCGCTCCGGAGGTAGCGCCGCGCCAACGACTCGAGTCCGGGCCGCTGGCTCCCCTCAAGCTGGCCAGTGGCTGCGATCGCCGGTGCACCTTCTGCGCGATTCCGACTTTTCGTGGCTCCTTCGTCAGCAGACGACCCTCCGACGTCCTGGCTGAGGCCCATTGGCTGGCGGCCCAGGACGTGCGCGAGCTGTTCCTGGTCTCGGAGAACTCGACCTCCTATGGCAAGGACCTCGGTGACCTCCGGTTGCTGGAGACGTTGCTGCCCGAGCTCAGCGGCATCGAGGGTGTCGAGCGGGTACGGGTGTCCTACCTCCAGCCGGCCGAGACCCGCCCTGGCCTCATCGAGGCGATCGCCACCACCCCCGGTGTGGTGCCCTACTTCGACCTTTCCTTCCAGCACGCGAGTGCCACGGTGCTGCGGCGGATGCGGCGCTTCGGCGACCCGGACAGCTTCCTGGGCCTGCTGGACACGGTGCGCTCCTACGCTCCGACGGCGGGAGTCCGCTCCAACGTCATCGTCGGCTTCCCGGGCGAGACAGAGCAGGACCTGCAGACGCTCTGCGACTTCCTGGTCGCTGCGCGGATGGACGTCACCGGCGTGTTCGGCTACTCCGACGAGGACGGGACCGAGGCCGAGTCCTTCACCGACAAGCTCGACGAAGACGAGGTCTGGGCGCGTGCCCAGCACGTGACTGCGCTGGTGGAGGAGCTGAACGCCCAGCGGGCCGAAGAGCGCATCGGTGAGCGGGTCGAGGTGCTCATCGAGAGCGTGGAGGGCGGAGTGGCCGAGGGGCGCGCCGACCACCAGGGCCCCGAGGTCGACGGGACCACCCGCTTCGAGGCGGACACCTCGACCGATGGCACGCCGAGCGCCCGCGCCCTGCGGGTGGGCGACCTCGCCCCTGGTCGCGTCGTGGGCACCGATGGCGTCGACCTGGTGGCACGCCTGACGGGGCAGCCCCGATGAGCGAGACCACCCCGCAGAAGACCAGCAACTACAACCTGCCGAACGCTCTGACGACGCTGCGCATCCTGCTGGTGCCCGTCTTCGCCTGGGCGTTGCTGGCGCACGACTACGACTCGATCGGTTGGCGCATCACGGCGTACCTGATCTTTGCCGTCGCAGCCATCACCGACAAGATCGATGGCGACATCGCCCGCGCCCGGGGGATCGAGACCGACTTCGGGAGGATCGCCGACCCGATCGCCGACAAGGCGCTGACCGGGATGGCGTTCATCGGGCTGTCGATCGTCGGTGACATCTGGTGGGTCGTCACCATCGTGGTCCTCGTCCGCGAGTGGTCCGTGACCCTGCTGCGGCTCTCGGTCGCCAAGAACGTGGTCATCTCCGCGGCTCGGAGCGGGAAGATCAAGACCATGCTGCAGGCGTTGGCCCTGGGTGGTCTGATCCTGCCGGGTAAGCAGATGACGGGGTGGGCCGACGTGCCCGGGGACGTGCTGTTCGTGTCGTCCCAGATCATCCTGGCTGCGGCGGTGGCGATGACGTTGTGGTCAGGCTTTGAATTCTTCCGCGAGTTCTGGCGTCAACGCCGCAACGCGTCTGTCCAGCACGGCACGTGACAGCCACTCGTGCACGCCCGCTGCCGGTGCAGGTCCGCGACTTGCTGCGGGAGGGCGCTGCCACGGTGAGCACCGCCGAGTCGCTCACCGGAGGGCGGGTCGCGGCACGACTGACCTCGGTCCCGGGGGCCTCGGCGGTCTATCGAGGTGGTGTCGTCGCCTACGCAACGGACGTGAAGGTCTCCGTGCTCGGGGTCCCCGAGGCGGTGGTGGCCGAGCACGGCGTTGTCTCGGTGGCGTGCGCCCGGGCCATGGCTCGAGGAGTCCGAGCCCTGACCGGGTCCACCTACGGCCTCGCCACCACTGGGGTCGCCGGCCCGAGCAGCCAGGAGGGAAAGGCCGTGGGCACCGTGTACGTCGGCCTCTGCGGTCCGGGTTCGGAGGTGGTGCTGGAGCTGGCACTGACCGGAGACCGCGCCACGATCGTGGGCCGCACCGTCGATGAGGCGCTGACGGGGCTCCTCGATCTGCTGAGCACTAGGGTGGATGAATGATCGTCTCGCACGAGCATCGCTTCATCTTTCTCAAGACCCGCAAGACGGCCGGCACGAGCGTGGAGATCGCCCTCTCGTCCATCTGTGGAGAGCGCGACATCATCACGCCGATCACTCCCGAGGACGAGGAGCTCCGCTCCCGCACCGGCCGAGGTCCCCAGAACCACCAGTCCCCGCCTCTGCCGCTGCCGGCGACCAACCACTCCCCGGCACGCAAGGCGCGCACCATCGTCGGCGAAGCCGTCTGGGCGGACTACACCAAGGTCACGGTCGAGCGGAACCCGTGGGACCAGGTGGTCTCGTCCTACTACTGGGCGGCGCGCACCAACCCGGATGCGCCGACCTTCGACGTGTTCGTCCGCCGCCCCCGGGTCGCGAAGCTGGCCGACACGAATGCACGGATCTATCGCATCGGTGGTGAGCTGATCGCCGACCGGGTGCTGCGCTTCGAGTCACTTGCCGAGGACCTGACACAGCTGTGGGATGAGCTGGGCCTGCCCGGTCAGCCGGAGCTGCCGCGGGCCAAGTCGGGGGTACGCCCAGCAGTCGCCTATCAAGACCTCTACGACGATGAAGCCCGTGAGCTGGTCCGGACCTTGTTCGCCGCTTCGATCCGAGACTTCGGCTACGACTTCTGAGGTGTACCGACGGGTCGGCGCGCTCTGGCATGCTCGTCTGGCGGGATCGATGACACCGGAAGAAACAGGGCTCCGGTAACGTTGGGCCCACATCACGTCGACCGGTAGGTGCACAGGAGGGGATCCGCATGGTGCTGTTCCGCCGCTTGCTCGGTGACGTGTTGCGCGAGCGACGTGTGGAGCTGGGCCTGACCCTGCGCGAGGTCTCAGCGGACGCACGCGTCAGCCTTGGCTACATCTCCGAGATCGAGCGAGGCCAGAAGGAAGCGTCCTCCGAGCTGCTCTCTTCGTTGTGCGGCGCTCTCGAGACGCCGCTGTCCGACGTGCTGCGCGACGTCGCGGACGCGGTCGCGCTCGAGGAAGCAGCGGCCGCCCTGGCGACGTCGATCCCGGTGGTGCATTCGCGAGCCGCCGTGGTGGCCTCCGCCGCCTGAGTCGCGCCCCGGTTCGAGCCGGGTCACAACCGGATCAATCTCGCGGGCCGGAGTCGATCCCCAGACAGATGGCAGAACTTCTGCTCAGCCGCGGGCCGGCTGGCAGTGCGGACACCAGTACGACACCCGCTCCTTGCCGGGCAGGCCTTGCTCTGCGGTGAGCACTCGGGTGCGGCAGCGCCGGCACGGGGCACCGTCGCGCCCGTAGACCCACAGTGGTGCGCGCAGGTTGCCGGTCAGGGTGCGCGTGGTGCGGTCCTTGTTGAGGTCGAGGGCCTGGTAGGCCCGTCGTACCAGACGACCGAGTGCGACGACGTCCTCGACCGGCGTCAGCGGGTGCTCGCCGGCGAGGAAGAGGAGCTCGGCGACGTAGACGTTGCCGATGCCGGCGAGGTTGCGCTGGTCGAGGAGGGCTTCCTTGATCGGGCGCTGCGGATCTTGACCGATGCGTCGGACCGCCTCGTCGGGGTCCCAGTCGGTGCCGAGCAGGTCCGGGCCCAGATGGCCCACCGCTGAGTCCTCGGCCGCGGTGTGGAGGAGCTCCACCGTGCCGAGGGAGAAGCCGACGGCTTCGGTGCCCTCGACCCCGAGCACCACTCGGGCTTGGAATGCCGGTCGGTCCCAGCGACGCCCGTCGCGATAGATCCGCCAGATGCCCTCCATCTTGAGATGGGTGTGCAGGGTCCACCGATCGTCGTCACGCTCGAGGCGGGTCAACAGGTGCTTGCCTCTGGGCACGGTCTCGATCACACGGGCGCCGACGAGGTCGGCGGTGGCGTGCTGGGGGACCCGCAGCTCGGCACGGAGCAGGACGTGTC
>JBAVCA010000453.1:0-8980 GCA_049586475.1 Nocardioides sp. | reverse complement strand
GACGGGTGCGGGGCGGCCCAGTGACGTGTGCCAGTGACCTGTGCGAGTGATCCCTCAGCTGGCGGGCTGGAGGGCCGGCTCGGCGACCCGGGGTACTGGCGGGTGGGGGTGGTCGCGTTCGAGCTTGGCGCCTTCGATGTCGACGTCGGGCATCGCCTTGTCGAGCCAGGCCGGGAGCCACCAGGCCTTGTGGCCGAGGAGTGCCATCGCGGCTGGCACGATCGTCATCCGGACGACGAAGGCGTCGACGAGGACCCCGAAGGCGAGGGCGAAGCCGATCGACTTGATCGTGGCGTCGTCGCCGAGGATGAAGCCGGCGAACACGGCGGCCATGATCAGTGCTGCTGCGGTGACGACGCGGGCTCCGTGGCGGAATCCTCCGACGATCGAATCCTGCGGGGTGGCGCCGTGTACGTAGTCCTCACGCATCCGGCTGACCAGGAACACCTCGTAGTCCATCGCCAGGCCGAAGAGGAGCCCGACGAGAAGGATCGGTAGGAAGCTGATGATCGGTCCGGTCGACTGCACGCCGATCAGCTCGGCCAGCCACCCCCACTGGAAGACCGCGACCAGGGCGCCGAAGGTGGCGGCGAGGCTGAGCAGGAACCCAGCGGTGGCCTTGAGAGGGACCAGGACCGAGCGGAAGGCGAGCATCAACAAGATGAGCGAGAGACCGACGACCACGAGCAGGAACAGCGGCAGTGCGCCGGTGAGCTTGGCAGAGATGTCGATGCCCAGCGCGGTGTTGCCGGTCACGTAGGCCTCGGCACCCGTGATGTCGGTGATGTCACCTTGCAGGTCGCGGATGTCGCCGACGAGGTCCTTGGTCTCGGAGTCGGATGGTCCGGTCTGGGGGAACACCGTCACGATGGCGGTGTCGCCTTCGGGGTTCAGGACGGTCGGGCTGACCTGCGCCACGTTGTCCAGGTTGGCGATCGCGGTGCTGGTCAGCGCTGCGGCCTCCGCGGCGTTGGCGGACCCGGCGGCGTCGATCACCACGGTCAGGGGGCCGTTGAAGCCGGGGCCGAAGCCTTCGGCGAGCAGGTCGTAGGCCTGGCGTTGGGTGGTCTCGGAGTTCAGGTTGCCCTCATCGGGCAGGCCCAGCTCGAGGTCCAGTGCAGGAACGGCGAGGATGCCGAGGCCGATGACTGAGGCGACGAGGAAAGCTGCGGGCCGCTTGGTGACGACCTTCGCCCACTTGGAGCCGGTCGACTCGGTGGTGGCGAGTTTGGCCTGACGCTTCTTCATGCCCGGGATAGGCCAGCGCGAGAATCGTCCGCCGGCGAAGCCGAGCAGTGCGGGCACCAGGGTGAGGGCGACCAGCACGGCCACGCCCACCATGGCGGCGGCGACGAGACCCATCGTGGTCAGAAACGAGATGCCGACGACGGCGAGGCCGCCGAGCGCGATCATCACGGTGGCGCCGGCGAAGACGACCGCGCTGCCGGCGGTGCCGACAGCCATCGCAACAGACTCCTGAGGCTCCAGGCCGTCGGCGAGGTTCTGCTTGTGGCGCATCGAGATGAACAGCGCGTAGTCGATGCCGACCGCGAGCCCGACCATCAGACCCAGGGTCGGCGCGGTGCTGGTGAGCTCCACGACCGAGGAGAGGGCCAGAGTTCCGGCCATGCCGACTCCGACACCGATCATCGCGGTGAGCAGCGGAAGGCCGGCAGCCAGCAACGAGCCCAAGGTCACGGCGAGCACGAGGAGGGCGACCAGGACGCCGATCGCCTCGGCAGCCGACTGGTGCGCCTCAGCCTGGGTGGCCTCGCCTCCGAGCTCCACCTGGAGCCCAGAGGAATCAGCCGACTCACTGGCAGCGATGAGATCCGCGCGCGCGGTCTCGGTGATCGCGTCCACCGCCACCGCATAAGCCACCGTCGCGTAGGCGACGCTTCCATCCGGTGACACGGCCCCGGACTCGAAGGGGTCGGAGACCGCGGCGACCTGGGCGCCCGCGGCGACCTCGGCGAGCACCTGCTCGACCGACGAACGCACGGCCGCGTCGCTCATCACCTGGCCGTCGGGCGCCGCGAAGACCATCCGGGCCTCGGCACCCCCGACGCCGCCCTGCGGAAAGCGCTCCTGCAACAGCTCGGTCGCCGTCACCGACTCGACCCCAGGGATCGAGAGCTGCGCATCAGCGTTCTTGCTGAAGGCACCGGCGAGGCCGCCCATCGCGAGCAGCACCAGCAGCCAGGCTGCCAGCACCTTGCCCCGGTGCTGATACGCACCACGACCGATGCGGTAGAGGAAGGTGGCCATGAATTCGTCTCCTAGTTTGTCGGCTACTGTTCTCGCTCACTTGTCGAGCGGCAAGTCGATAGTGCCACTCATACTTGCCGATCGTCAAGTCGGCTGCTATCCACTCGTAAAGTTTCTGATTGAGCAGTCGGCTCAAGTGAAACTTTACGATCGGCCAGCACTTTGAATGACAATCGACGCAGGCTCGCTGTACTCTGAGCAGATGTCGACCACCGCCGCCGCTCCCGTGCCCGAGAGCGCTCCGTCCCCCAGCGCTCGTTTCGTCGAGGCCGCCCTCGACTTGTTCCTCGAGCATGGCTACAACGGAACGTCGCTGCAGATGATCGGCACGCGGCTCGGGGTCACCAAGGCCGCTGTCACCTACCACTTTCGGTCGAAGGAAGAGCTGCTCGAAGCGGTCATTGCGCCGGCCTTCGACGACCTGAGGCAATTGCTCGAGGACGCGGAGGGCATCAAGCGAGCAAGCGCACGCCGCAAGCAGGCCCTCACCTCGTACGTCGAGTACCTGATCCGCCAGCGACGCGTGGCGTCGTGGCTCAGCCGCGATCTCGCCGCACTGGCCCACCCGGCCGTCCTCGAACCCGCCCAGGAGCTGAACGGGCGCATCGATGCTCTCCTCATCTCGCCCAGCGACTCCCCCGTGGCCCAGATCTGGGGCGCCGCCATCACCCAGGCGCTGACCGGACCAATGCTCACAAGCATCGAGGTCTCCGACGACGAGCTGCACGAGCAGCTGATCGTCATCGGCAACCATCTGATCCGTGGCTACCAGGCTGCTCTGCGCCGGGCGCCCGACGACCCGAAGGTCGCCCGCCCCACGCTGGTCGACAGCGGACCACGGTGACGCCCGAGTCGCTGTACGACGACGGCAGCCTGCTGCTCGACCAGACCGGGTTGACGATCCGCCGCTACTACTTCCCGTGGGCAGGGGCCAAGCGCATCAGCTACGACCGGGTGCGTCAGGTCGAGACCCGCCCTCTCGGGTGGCTTACCGGAGGAGGGCGAGTGTGGGGATCAGCGCACCCTCGCTACTGGCTCCCCCTGGATCTGGGTCGAGCACACAAGCACACGCTGGTGGTCATCGACATCGGCCGTCGGGTGCGGCCGTCGGTCACGCCACGCGATCCCGAGCTGGTTGCCGAGATGCTGCGGACCCACGTCACGTAGCCCTGCTGGCTCCCGGCCGGGCTACCGAGGCTGCCGAGGGATCATGCGCACCCGACCGCCGGCCGAGGGGACCAGGGTCACGCCGAGAAGGCGAGCCGGCTCGGGGTCGCCGTCCGGAGCGGGCTGCGCCCTGGCAAGCACGGAACGAAGCACGACTTCCAGCTCCAGCTGGGCGAGTGCAGCGCCGACACAGCGTCGGGCCCCGCCGCCGAACGGCGTCAGGGCGTACGCGTCGGCCTTGTCGCCAAGATGTCGTTCCGGACGGAACTGCTGCGGGTCCGGCCACAGGTCGGGGTCCTGGTGCATGCCACAGAACATCGCGCTGACGTAGGCGCCCGCAGGTACGGGATGGGCTCCGAGCACGGTGTCCTGAGTGGCGATGCGGACCGCGTCGATCACCGGTGACCGCAACCGCATCGACTCCTTGATCGTTGCGCGCAGGACGTCGTTAGACCCGGCCGCTAGGTCATCGACGAGGTGGTCACGGGCCGCAGGGTGGTGGGCAAGGAGATGGAACGTCCACGCCAAGGCCGTAGCGGTGGTCTCGTGGCCCGCGACCACGAGGCCCTTCAGCTCGTCTCGCAGCTGCGCATCGGTGAAGCCGACGCCCTGCTCGTCCCTGGCTCCGAGGAGCACGGAGAGTACGTCGTCGTGTTGATCGGCCGCCGGGTCCGCTCGTCGGCGCGTGATCTCTTCGTCGATCAACGCATCGAACGCAGCGCGTCGGCGCGCGAAGACGCCTCCGGGTGAAAGTCGACCGAGATCTCGCCGGATAGCCGGGGGTGCAAAGAGAAGCGGCAGCAACGCGGGAGACATCACGTTGTCGACGCTCTCGCGGTATTCAGTCGATCGAGCACGGTCGCTCACCCCGAAGACCACGTGGAGGATCACGTCCAAGGTGAGGCGTTGCGCCCATGGCCGAACCGCTACCGCGCTGGTCCCGATCAGCTCGGGGAGGTGCTGATCGACCAGCGTCTCGATCCGGTCGGACCAGCGAGCGATCTTCGAACCGTGGAACGGCGGCATCAGCAGCTTGCGGTTCCGGGAGTGCTCAGGAGCCGGGGTGAGGATCAAGGAGTGGCCGCCGACGATCGGCTCGAGCAGCTGGGCAGCAGCGCCAGCCGCGAACCGGGCGCTGTCGGTGAGCACCTCACGGTTCGTCCCTGGGTCCGTCGCGCAGATCATCGCCTGGTAGGGGTACAACCGCAGCGAGAACACCGAGCCGTGCCGCTCCTGTGCCCGGGCCAGCTCACCCAGGGGGTCGCGGTTGAACAACGCCGTTTGCAGGATGCGACTTCTGCGTGCGGCCGGGGGGAACCTCGCTGGGTCCCAGCGCGGTTCGGGTGGCACGTCGTTCTGCATGATGGGCGAGGCTGGCACCTCGCGCCCGAATTGTCCATGACCACGAACCTCACGCCAGCACCTGCGCCCCGCCCCCGACCGCCGCGAGCCTCACAGCTCAGCGTCCGCATCCACTGAGCGCACGGCGCACGATCCGGGCTGGACCACGGAGGACTCGCTGCCGATGCAGCCGTGACGCCACCTCAATCACGTGGTGCCGACAGCGTGCTGAGTGATTGTCGGCGCGTCGCGGCAATTGCCTTGTAAGACGACTACTCTTGTAGTCTTACCGTACTTACATCACGAACCGAGGCGGACCTTCATGTGGATCATCGTTATCTTCGCCCTGGCGGGCGGACTAGCTCAGCTCGTCGACGGCACTCTGGGGATGGGCTTTGGCGTCACCTCGGCCACCGTGCTGCTCTTCATGGGCATCGCACCGGTGACGGCGAGTGCGGCCACCCACGCCGCGAAGTTGCCGACGACGCTGATCAGCGGGCTGTCGCACTGGCGTGAGGGCAATGTCGACACCGCCGTCCTGATCCGCGTCGCGCTGCCCGGTGCGGTGGGGGGCTTCCTGGGGGCCGTCGTCCTCACCAACATCAGCCTCGCCTCCGCGAAGGCCGGGATGTCCGGCCTGCTGATCTTCTTCGGCCTGGTGATCTTCGTCAGGTTCGGCCTCGGGTTCCGGCTGATCCCCGTGCCCCAGAGAGGTAACACCGCACGTTGGCTCTCGCCGATCGGACTGCTCGGCGGCTTCGTCGACGCGACGGGTGGCGGCGGCTGGGGTCCGGTCGTCACACCCAGCCTGATGACCGTCACCCGTCACGAGCCGCGCAAGGTGGTGGGTACGGTGAATGCTGCCGAATTCCTGGTCGCAGTCTCCGTGTCCTTCGGGTTTCTCACCGGAGCTGCGCAGCACGGGATCCCGTGGTTGCCCGTGGCCGGACTGGCCCTCGGCGGTGTCGTCCTTGCCCCGATCGCGGCGCGGTTGGCCGGGCGGCTCCCGCACGCCCCGATGGGCACGATGGTCGGCGGTCTGGTGATCCTGGTCAACAGCGTCACGATCGTCGATGCCCTGGGCGGGCTTCCGGGGTGGGTCGATGCCGCCCTGATCTTGCTCACGATCGCCGTCATCGGCGCCGTCGCCCGCCGTGCCTGGCACCGCGAGAAGCACGAGCGCGCCGCGGCCGACTCTCACGCTCTCCAGGAAGCCCAGCCGAACCCGGATGCTGCCCTGGTGGAGTAGGCCCCCGGAACCCACCTGCGGCAACGGAAACTGCTGACTGAGCGATCAGGCCTCGGCTTCAGCTCGCGTCGAGTCGCACCGAACGCGTGGCCAGAACCAACCCGGTCACCCAGTGGATGAAGTCGAAGTGGACCAGGAAGGTCCCGGCGCCAGGGGGGTGCAGCAACATGTCGTAACGCTCCGCTGCTCCGAACACGAGCATGCTGGCGAGCAAGAGGTTCCCGATGTCCCGCGGTGGCCGGCTCGGGCCGGTCGGGTCGCGGGTGTCGCGGAACGCCCGGCCGTCGTGGGCCAGCAGCTCGCCCATCCGCACCGGGGTACCGGCCGCGGTCGTGAAACGCATGCGCGTCGGGAAGTAGTTCAGGTTCAGGACCCGCAGCAGCGTTGGGGAGCGGTTGCCGCTCAGGTTGACTTTGAGCCGCTGGGGCGACCAGACGTCAGCGCGAGAAGGCGGGCCCGCGAGGGCGCCACCGAGCACGTA
Source organism: Nocardioides sp. (assembly GCA_049586475.1). Lineage (GTDB taxonomy): Bacteria > Actinomycetota > Actinomycetes > Propionibacteriales > Nocardioidaceae > Nocardioides. The sequence goes on along the minus strand of JBAVCA010000453.1, from coordinate 2,474 downwards.
GAAGTTGCTCGGTCCGAACCGGTTCAGGCCCACATCCTCTCCGGAGAGTCCTGATGCGTGGTCGAGCTGATGCCATCCGGGGTCCACCGAGTAGGGGATCAGCATCGCCTCCGTCGCGATGTCGTACAACGGACCGTCAACGAAGGACCGCCGTGCCCCCGGCAGCACCGGATAGTCCGGGTGGACCACGGGGTCGATGATCATGGCGCCCACCATCCCCATCTGGACGTGGAGCACCGTGTTGACGTGGCAGTGGTAGAAGTACGTGCCGGCCGTCCCTGCGTTCGGGTCCCCAGGTGCGCCCCGTTCGGGTCTCCATTGATAGGTGTAGCTGCCGGTCACCTCGAACGAGGTGTGACCGACACCATCGTTGCGGGGGTCCGGTTCCATGCCGTGCAGGTGGATCGTGTGCGCCCTCTTGCTCGGTTCGAGCAGCAGGTGCACGATCTCGCCCTCGGTGGCCCGGATCAAGGGGGCGGGGAAACGGCGGCCCGACGTCTGGCTCTCGAAGCTCCACATCAGATGGTCGGCGCCGTCCGGGAAGCGGAGCCGCCGACTGTAGAAGTCGAGGCTGAACGTCCGATCGGGCTGCTGACGGAACTCCGTGACCGGATCGTCTTCCTTGTGCTGCTTGGACGAGAACTCAGCCTGGCTTCTGTAGGTCGGGTGCTGGGGGCTGCTCGGTCCGGCCAGCACCCAGTCCGCCACCAGGCCGCCGGGGTAGAGCCCCCCAGCCGCCGTCTGCGAGGGTTCCGCGTGGCAGTGCATCGGGTAGTGCCAGTCCTCGGTGCGGGCGTCCCAGACCTCGTCGAGCGCATCTGGAGGTCGCCGCATGGGAAGGACGATCTCCTTGCGCTCGAGCGCGTCCAGCTCGACGACGTCCTCCCACTGCTGCAGGACCACGTGCCCGTCCTCGATCCGGCCGAGTCGGCCGTCCCTCGGATACTCAAGATCGTTCTTTCGGACGGTCCACACGTGGTTTCCGTGGAAGTGCATCTGGTGAACAACCGCTCCGACGTTCACCATCCGAATGAGCTGGCCACTGCCCACCGAGCCCTGTCCGTCCGGCTTGCTGAAGTCGCGGACGTCAATGGCGCGGGGGAAGCCGGCTGCGAGCGTCTCCTCGTGCGCAGCGTGGTTCACCAGGTCGTCCCTGGAGACACCCAGAGACAGGTAGCCGCTGCGGTCGTTCAGCATGAAGTAGCGCGGCACGGCCGGTGTCTTGACGGGATCGATGACCTCACCGGCGTTCGCGCGGCGCGACCATTCGGGGTCCACGTCCTGACAGATCCACAGCCATTGCCGCTCGAACTCCGTGCCTCCCGGTGCGTTGCGCCACCGGTCGCCGGCCGGGATGACGACGAGCACACCGTGCAGCCCCAGCACCCGCTCGACGGGAGCGTAGCCGGGGTCTTGGTAGACGTGGGTTCCCGCAGTCCGCGGGGTGAAAGTCACGTCGACGGACGCCCCGGGTGCGATCGGACCCGTGCTCACCACCATGGGAATCTGGAAGGCATGCGGCTCGGCGAGCCGGTTGTGAACGCGCAGCCTGACGGTGCTGCCCGTCTCCGCGACGATGGTGCGCCGAGGGAAAAAGCTCGCCCAGTGGGCCCGACGGGCGCGGTAGAGACCGTCGCCCAGACCAGAGTCCCCGGCGGGCTCGGGACGACCATCGTGGGGAACCTCCGCGTCCGTGGGATAGACCCGGCTCGACTCGAGACGTCCGTCGGCGAGGAACAGCTGCGGTGAGATGCTGAGACTGGGCGAGGCGTCGTTGATCGTGGTGGGCCGTTCGCCGTAACCACGCATGTAGACCAGGCTGCCGTCGACCATGGGGACGAAGCCCTCGTTGATGTACAGGTCAAGAACCCCCGGCGTAGCGGCAACCGCGGCAGTCCTGCCGAGGTTGTCGACGGCCAGTCCTCCGACACCGACGGCCACGGCACCCCCGGCGGCGACGCCGAGCACGGTGCGTCGGTTGGGCGCCACAGTCATGACGACAGACCAGCGGCCGCAACCGGCGTCAGGGCCATCGACAGCACGTCCTTGGAACCCGCCTCGGTGAACTCGACTGCGAGGTCGCCCGCATCGCTGGGTGTCAGGAAGCTCACCCAGGTGTCCAGCGTGCTGCCCGAGGGCAAACCTTGCGATGACCCCGCCGCGGCGTACGGCGTCACGCTCGGGCCCTGGTTCCCCACGCGGAGCCTGAACTGGCCTGGAGAAAACAGCAAGGGGCGATCTCGGCCGTTGTGCACTTCCACGTTCACGAGAACCGTCTGAGACCAGACTTCGTGCCCTGTCCTCTCTCGGGTGTCGGTCGGCAGGTGGCCACCGTGCCCGTGGACGGCGACACCCCCGGTGGAGGGGTGCCATCTCGCGCCCAGCACGGCGACGCTTCCGAACGCTGTCCTTTCGCCTCGGCCGCGCGTCGGAGGCCTCGTGCTCGATGACCCGTCGCGCAGGCTCCCGCTACC
>JBAVCA010000452.1:0-6958 GCA_049586475.1 Nocardioides sp. | reverse complement strand
GCGCACCACTCCGGCTGCTCGAGGGCTGCGGTGCCGATGTTGACGCGACGGCAGCCGGTCGCCAGCGCAGCGGCGAGCGACTCGTCGTCGAGGATGCCGCCGCTCATCTCGACCTGGATGTCCAGGGACCCGACGATCTCGGCCTGGAGCTCGCGGTTCGACCCGCGCCCGAAGGCGGCGTCGAGGTCGACGAGGTGCAGCCACTCGGCTCCGGCATCCTGCCACCGACGCGCGGCCGCGACCGGGTCGCCGTACACCCGCTCGGAGCCGGCGACTCCCTGCGCGAGCTGGACCGCGCGACCCTCGGTGATGTCGACGGCGGGGAGGAGCTGGAGATAGGTCATCGAGTACTCACTTCTGAGAGATCAACAGGAGGGCGACGGGGGTCAGCAGGACGCTGAGGAGCAGGACGAGGGAGCGCAGCTCCCAGCCGTCCGAGCCGAGGAAGACGATCACGTTGAGCGCGAACATGCCGGCGAGCACCAGCCCTGTCTGGCGGCGCCGACGCTCGGCCAGGGTGCCACTGGGGGCGGGTGCCGGGCGCGGGATCCAGCCCACCAGGGACTGTCGGACCTGGTCGCGACGAGCATCCCGCTCAGCCTGCGCGACGCGAGCCTCAGCAGCCTGGGCGACCTCGCGCTCGCGTTGCTCACGACGGCGGGCTCGTTCTTTGCTCACAACGAACAGACCCAGTTGCGCAGGAGAAGAGCGCCGGCGTCGCCGGACTTTTCCGGGTGGAACTGCGTGGCCGTCAGCGGACCGTTCTCAACGGCTGCGACGAACCGGTCGCCCCCGTGCTCCGCCCAGGTGACCAGAGGCGCGCGCGTCCGGTCGTTGGTCTCGAGCACCCAGTCACGAGCGCCGTAGGAGTGCACGAAGTAGAAGCGCTCATCCGTCAGCCCGGCGAAGAGCGTGCTACCGGCCGGCACCTCGACGGTGTTCCACCCCATGTGCGGCACCACGGGCGCCTCGAGCCGCGAGACGGTCCCGGGCCACTCAGCGCACCCGTCGGTGGTCACCCCGTGCTCGACCCCGTGCTCGAACAGCACCTGCATCCCGACACAGATGCCGAGCACAGCGCGCCCGCCGGCCAGGCGTCGTCCGATGATCCGCTCTCCCTTGACGGCTCGGAGTCCAGCCATGCAGGCGGCGTACGCGCCCACCCCGGGGACCACGAGCCCGTCGGCCTCCAGCGCGGTGTTGAAATCCGCGGTCAGCGTCACCTCGGCCCCGGCTCGCTCGAGGGCACGCACCACCGAGCGGATGTTGCCCGAGCCGTAGTCGAGGACGACAACTGCAGGAGGGACAGCAGGGGTCACAGGCTGCCCTTGGTCGACGGGATGCCTGTCTCGCGCGGGTCCAGGGCAACCGCGTCGCGCAGTGCCCGCGCGAATGCCTTGAACTGCGTCTCCACGATGTGGTGGGGTTCGCGACCGGCGAGCACCCGCACGTGCAGGGCGAAGTGGCCGTGGAAGGCGATGGACTCGAAGACGTGCTGGGTCAACGATCCGAGGTAGGACACACCCGATCCGCCGAGCTGGACATAGGCCTGAGCCTCGGGCTCGCCGGTGTGCACGCAGTAGGGACGACCCGAGACGTCGACGACCGCCTGCACGAGCGCTTCGTCGAGCGGGACGGTGGCATCGCCGAAGCGACGGATCCCGACCTTGTTGCCGAGCGCCTGGCGCAGCGCTTGGCCGAGGGCTATCGCGGTGTCCTCCACCGTGTTGTGGGCGTCGATGTGGACGTCGCCCTCGGTCTGCACCGTCAGGTCGAGCAAGCCGTGTCGGGCCAGCGCGGTGAGCATGTGGTCGAAGAACCCGACACCGGTCGAGATGTCGTGGCGTCCGGAGCCGTCGAGGTCGACCTCGACGATCACCTTCGACTCACTGGTCTGGCGCTCGATCCTGGCAGTTCTCTCGGGGCGGGCCGTGCGGTCGGGCGTGGTCATGCGATCTCCTTCGTCACGCGCTCCAGCGCATCCTTGAACGTCGTCATCTCTGCTGCGGTGCCGATCGAGACGCGTAGCCAGCCGTCCGGTCCGGTCTCGCGGATCAGGACTCCCTGGTCGACGAGGCCGCGCCACACAGCATGCCGGTCGGGGAACGTCCCGAACAAACAGAAATTGGCGTCCGAGTCCGCGACCAGGTGTCCCTGGGCGCGCAACCAGGTGACGGTGGCATCCCGTTCGGTGCGGAGGTCGTCTACCCGGGCCAGCAGCTCCGGAGCGTGACGCAGCGCGGCCAGCGCGACCGCCTGAGTCACCGCGGACAGGTGGTAGGGCAGTCGCACCACCCTGATGGCATCGGCGATGGCCGGATCGGCCGCCAAGTAGCCGAGGCGGAGGCCGGCTGCAGCGAACGCCTTACTCATGGTGCGGGTGACGACCAGGTTTCGGTGCTCGGGGAGCAGCTCGAGGGCCGAGGGGGTACCGGCTCGACGGAACTCGCCGTAGGCCTCGTCGACCACGACGATGCCATGCTCCCCCACCAGCTCGCAGAGGGCAGCGATCGCCGAGAGCGACATGGCGGTGCCGGTCGGGTTGTTGGGTGAGGGGAGGAAGACCACGTGGGGCTGCTCGGCCATGATCAGGGCACCCGCAGCGTCCATGTCGAGCTCGAAGTCCTCGGAGCGCCGACCCGTCACCCAGCGGGTGTGGGTGTTGCGGGCGTACTCCGGGTACATCGAGTAGGTCGGAGCGAAGCTGAGCGCCGTGCGGCCCGGACCGCCGAAGGCTTGCAGGAGCTGCAGCATGACCTCGTTGGAGCCATTGGCTGCCCACACCTGCTCGGCCGTGACCCCGTTCGGCGTGTCAGCCGACAGGTAACCGGCCAGCGCGGTCCGTAGTGCAAGGTGCTCGCGGTCGGGATAGCGGTTCAATGACCTGGCGGCTGTGCGCGCCGCGGCAGCAATGTCGTCTGCGCAGGCCGCGGAGGGTCCGTAGGGGTTCTCGTTCGTGTTCAGGCTCACCGCGACGTCCAGCTGAGGGGCACCGTACGGCTCGACACCGCGTAGCTCCTCCCGAACCGGAGGAAAGCAGCCCGCCACGCGGGGTGCGACCGGCTCGTTCACTGCGCGAACCGGACGCGGATCGCTTCACCGTGGCCCGGGAGGTCCTCGGCCTCGGCGAGCGTGACGACGTGGTCGGCGACCTCTGCCAACGCATCGAGGGAGTAGTCGATGACATGGATCGACTTGGTGAAGGCGCGCACCGAGAGGCCGGAGGAGTGGCAGGCGCAGCCGCCGCTGGGGAGGACGTGGTTGGAGCCTGCGCAGTAGTCACCGAGACTGACCGGAGCGTGCGGGCCCACGAAGATGGCCCCGGCGTTGCGCACCCGAGCCGCGACGCCGCCGGCGTCGGCGGTGTGGATCTCCAGGTGCTCGGCGGCGTAACCGTTCACGACGTCGAGACCTTGCTCGAGGTCGTCGACGAGCACGATGCTCGACTGGCGCCCGGTGAGGCTGGTGCGGATCCGCTCGACGTGCCGGGTGGCCGACACCTGCTTGTCGAGCTCGGCATCGACCTCGTCAGCCAATCGCTCCGAGGTGGTCACGAGCACGGAGGCCGCGAGCGGGTCGTGCTCAGCCTGGCTGATCAGGTCCGCTGCGACGTAAGAGGCGTTGCCGGTGTCGTCGGCCAGGATCGCGATCTCCGTGGGACCGGCCTCGGAGTCGATACCGATCTGGCCCTTGAGCAGCCGCTTGGCGGTGACGACGTAGATGTTGCCCGGACCGGTGACCAGGTCCACCCTGCGGCACGGACCGGTGCCGTAGGCGAACATGGCGATGGCCTGGGCGCCGCCGACGGCGTAGACCTCCTCGATGCCGAGCATCGCGCACGCCGCCAGGATGGTCGGGTGAGGCAGCCCGTCGAAGTCCTTCTGGGGCGGGGAAGCCAGCGCGAGCGAGCGGACACCAGCGGTTTGTGCAGGCACCACGTTCATCAGGACGCTCGAGACCAGCGGCGCCAGGCCACCGGGCACGTAGAGACCGACACGGTCGACCGGGACCTTGCGGTGAGTGACCCGGGCTCCCGGGCCGAGATCGCTGACCGCATCCTGATCGAGCTCGGCTGCGCAGGTGATCCGCAGCCGGCGAATCGACTCCTCCAGACCAGCCCTGACCGCCGGGTCGAGGGCCTCGAGCGCGTCGGTCATCGCCCTGACCGGGACCCGGATGTCGTCGTGGTGCGTCCCACCGTCGAAGCGCTGGTTGTAGTCGAGCACCGCCTCCAGACCTCGCAGACGCACGTCCTCGCAGATGGCATGCACGGCCGGCACGGCAGCCTCGACGTCGAAGTCCGCACGCGGGATGGCGGTGCGGTAGTCGAGCGAGCCGTCTTGGGCGGCTCCGCGAAGGTCGATACGGCGGATCATGGGTCGATTCTAGGAGGGGGCGACCTCCACCGAGGATTCGGTGCTCTCGGCTGGACGATGCTCACCATGGGGCCACTAGGTTGATCACGTGGCGACCGGCTCAGACACGCTCCCGATGTTTCCGCTCAACTCGGTGCTCTTCCCCGGGCTGAGCGTTCCGCTTCGGGTGTTCGAGGACCGCTACCGCGCCCTGGTGCACCATCTGCTGCGCATCGAGGACCCCGTGCAACGGGTCTTCGGGTCGGTCGCCATCCGCGAAGGCTACGAAGTGGGCGACCATGGGGCACAGTCGTTGTTCCGCGTCGGCTGCAAGGCGGTCCTCACCGATATCGAGGCTCATTCCGACGGCACCTTCGACGTCGTCGCAGTCGGCCTGGAACGAATCCAGCTCGACCAGCTCGACCGAGGCGACCTCTTCCCGATCGGTCACGTGACCACGCTTGCCGAGGACGCCCCCAGCGTCGACGAGGAGCTGCTCGAGCGGGCCCGCGCCACGTTCACCGCCTACCGGCAGGCTCTCTCGGAGATTCGGTCCGATCCGTACTCGGGCAGCTTGCCGCGCGACCCCGCCTACCTCTCGTGGACGCTGGCTGCCTGCGCTCCACTGCCGCTGCACGAGCGTCAAGCCCTGCTGGAGGCGGGCAACGTCACCGATCGGCTCATCTTGGTCACTGACCTGCTCCGCTCGGAGCTCAAGGCGATGAACGTCATTGCCTCGCTCCCCGCCACCGAGGTCGCCCGCACCCGTTGGTCGCCGAACTGAGCAGGGCGGTGCGCAGGGAGCCTATTCAGCCCAGATCTCGCCCAGATTGCCGCTCGATTCCGGCTCCGCCGGATATCCTGCGATGTGTCTGAGTTCACCTGGCGAGCGGCCAACGAGGCGACGCCCGTCGACCTGGAGACCGTGTTCGGCACTGCCGGCGCCAGCAAGTGCCGCTGCCAGGCGCTGAAGGTCCCAGGCTGGATCTGGCGCGACACCACCCAGGAGCAGCGGGACGCCGCGCTGGCAGAACAGGCCGGGTGCGGCACCGACGGTCCTACGTCCGGCCTCATCGGGTACGTCGACGGCGACCCCGCTGGATGGGTAGCGGTCGAGCCGCGGGAGAACTATCCCCGGCTGTGGAGCCGGAAGCAGCCGTGGATGCGGATGGACCCCGAGCTCGCGGGGGTCTGGTCCGTCACCTGCTTCGTCGTGGGGAAGAAGCACCGTCGGCAGGGGCTGATGTACGAGCTGGCCGCTGCGACCGTCCAGTACGGCAGGGACGTCGGCGCCCACCTCCTGGAGGGTTATCCCACCGAGCCACCGCCCGACAAGACAGTGATCTGGGACGAGGCGTCGGTGGGTCTGCTGCACGTTTTCACTGAGGCCGGCTTCGAGGTGGTGGCCTCGCCGACGCTGCGCCGCCGGGTGGTACGGCACCGACTCGCTGCACCGTCGTGAGGCACTGCGCGCGGGGACTGCCCTGTGCCACCATCACCCGCATGGCCAGGAAGCACCCCGGCGGCACCCCGGCGACCGCTGCCCTGACGAAGGCCGGAATCGACTTCACACCTCGTCCCTATGACCACGACCCGCGCGCAGACTCGTTCGGCCTCGAAGCCGCGACCGCGCTCGGGGTCGCGCCCGAGCGGGTGTTCAAGACCCTGCTGGCCGTCGTGGACGGAACCCTCACCGTGGCGGTGGTGCCGGTCAGCGGCCGGCTCGACCTGAAGGCGCTGGCTCGCGCAGTCGGCGGACGCCGAGCCGAGATGGCCGAGCCAGCCGCCGCCGAGCGCGCCACGGGCTACGTCGTCGGCGGGATCTCCCCGATCGGGCAGAAGCGCTCGCACACCACGGTGGTGGACAGCACCGCCCTCGAGCACCCGACGGTCCTCGTCTCAGGTGGCCGCCGTGGCCTCGACCTGGAGCTGGCTGCTGCCGACCTGGTCGCGATCACCGCAGCGATCGTCGACCACGTCGGCCGGGCCTGAGCCCTGGCCTGCTCGACGCGGAGGCGATGTCCGCGCTAGCCGATCGTGTGGATGCCCGCTCCGTCCGGGGCGGAGCCCCGGTCGCCCGGACGAGTGCGCTCGAGCCAGCGTGGATCCTCGGTCTCCCGCCGGTGCGACGTTGCGGAGGCCGAGGTGAGTAGGTACGTGACGCAGAGCCCGACGAGTGCGCCGAGCGGCCAGGCGACGAAGGGGCTGGCGCCCTCGACGTCGAGGGCCGCGGGCAGCACGGTGCGGTCGTCGACCCGGGTCTCGAGCAGCGTGGGGTCAACCGGTCCTAGGTGGACACCGAGGCGGTAGGCGATGTAACCGGCCAGCACCGAGCCCCCGAGGACGACTCCCAGCATCACGATCTCCGACCGACGTCCGAGCAGTGCGCACAGCACCCCCAGCAGCAGTCCAGCACCGACTCCGAGGACGACGTACTGCGCGGTGGCGTCGAAGAATCCCTCCAGGCTCGGAAAGTCGAAGACGAACTGCTCACCCTGCATGCGGTAGCCCGGCACCCAGGTCCCCTCGACAACCACACCGATGGTCGGTGTCCACCAGCGCTCCCACAACCAGCCGGCGCCGGCGCCGGCGCCCGCGAAGCC
>JBAVCA010000451.1:0-11259 GCA_049586475.1 Nocardioides sp. | reverse complement strand
CCGACCCCCGCAACTGCGACACCGACCTCGGCGGCAACAAGGACGGCAAGGAGATCCGCAAGGGATCCAACCCCTCCGACCGCGCCTCGTCCCCGAAAAACCCCCGCGGAAGGTACTGACCCCCCTCTCCGAGGTCGACTGGGCTGAACACCCCGTCGCCCTGATCGCCTAGATGCCCCGCCTGGTCCCCGACCCGGCGGGGCATCGCCACGTGAGGGTCAGTCGCGTCCATCACCCCTGCCACGACTCACGCCCAGCGTTCGCTGGAGCCGGCTCGGCCTACGGCTCGGCTGAGATGTCACGCGAGACGGCGATCGCCCGTAGCAACTGCTCGGCCCGGTCGGTGACTGGATTTCGCTCGCGGCGTGCGGAGAGGTCGATCAACGCCCACAGATCGGCGGCTCGGGCGCGCTCAAGTGCTTCACTCACAGTCACCCCGCGCAGCCGTGCGTAGGTGGCGGTGACAGCGGCTACGTAGGGCGGGTCACGATCGAATCGCAACAGGTTGCCGAGGTCGGTGAACGGGTGGCCGGCATGGGCATACTCCCAGTCGAGGACCCCGGTGATTTCGAGCGTCACAGGATCGACCAAGAGGTTCTTGGGGTTGAGGTCGCTGTGCACCAAACAGCTTCGGCTATCGAGATCAAGCTGCCGGTCGGCGTCCTCCGCCACGGCGAGCAGTCCCTCGCCCTCACCCCTGGACCAGTGCTGCAACCCTCCGGCCAAGGCCGCGGTCGCCCACTCTGGAAGTCCGTCCGCCAAGCCCCAGTCGCGCAGGGTCAATTCACTCCCCACTGCGACGAACTCGCCAGGCCGGGGTTGCGGCATCCCCCCCAGGGTTGCGGCCAGCTCTCCAACACGCGATCCGAGCACTGCCAGGTCCTCGCTGCTCAGGCGAGGCAGCACCAGGTCGCCACGCTCGCCCGGCAAGTAGGACGTGATGAGCAGCGCGGGCAGGTCAGTCGTGGCGCGGCGTACCTCGAGGACCTCGGGGACCGGGAGGAGACCGCGCACCAGTCGCATCAGCGCCGCGTCCACCTCGGCTCGGCCAGGGTTGCGCGCATGGATGCGCACCACCTGACGCTCACCTCCGCCTAGATCGGCCACGAAGGTCTCCCCCGACCAGCCACCGGGCAGTGGTTCCAGGGAGGCGAAGTCCATGCGCCTCACGCTACTGCGCGAGATAGCGTGCATCCATGACCGCACCCGAGCCTGCGATCAACACCGGTCCGACATCGATCAGACCGACCTCCGCCGGAGTCCGTCACCGGTCGGGCACGGTCAGGCCGGCGTCGTGAGCCTGCACCTCCCGCGCACCGCCCCGGACTCCCGCGACCACCCGCCGATGGCCCCAGTGAGCGCGCACCGGCGCCTGGTCACCGAGGACGAGTCGCGTCGCGCGAACGGACCCGACTGGGATCGGTACGCAGACGAGTACCAGGCCACCCACGGCGCCTTTCTCGGTGACATCGGGTTCGTCTGGGGTCCAGAGGGTCTGACCGAGGCCGACGCCGGCCTCCTGGGGCCCCTGGCCGATCGCGACGTGTTGGAGGTCGGCTCCGGCGCCGGCCAGTGCTCCAGGTGGGTGCGCGCCCAGGGTGGACGCGCCATCGGCCTCGACCTCTCCCACCGCCAGCTTCAGCACTCTCGTCGCATCGACGTCGAGACCGGCGTCGGCGTGCCCGCGGTCCTCGGCACCGCGACCCATCTCCCTTTCGCGGACGCCTCCTTCGACGTCGTGTTCTGCAGCTTCGGCGCGCTGCAGTTCGTCCATGACATCGATCGAGCCGTCGCGGAGACCGCCCGGGTGCTGCGACCTGGTGGGCGCTTCGTCTTCTCCATCACCCACCCGACTCGGTGGATGTTCCCTGACGACCCCTCCGAAGAAGGCTTGGTCGCTGCGCAGTCCTACTGGGACCGGCTTCCCTACGTGGAGATCGACGACGTGACCGGCGAGGTCACCTACGCCGAGCACCACCGCACCCTCGGCGACTGGGTCACGCTGCTGGCCGGCGCAGGGTTCGCACTCACCGACCTCGTCGAACCCGAGTGGCCCGAGGGCCACGACCGCGTCTGGGGTGGTTGGTCATCGGTGCGGGGCCGGCTGACGCCAGGCACGGCGATCTTCGGCGCCGACCTGCGCTGAGGCGTCCCGCCGAGCGGGCCGCCTCGCTGTCGGAGGTGAGCACGGTTGACCACGAGTGGACGAACCTGCTGTGGAACACTCCCTCCCGTGAGCGAACCCGCGGCCGAGGAGGAGACCGCACGATCAGTCGACACCCGCACCGTCGGCAACGGGGCAGCCATCGCCGTGGCGATCGGTGTCATGAACATTGCAACCTATGGCTTCACGATCCTCGCAGCCCGAGCGCTCGGCCCTCAACAGTACGGCGCTTTCGCCGCCGTGATGAACCTCTTGATGGTGGTCAGCGTGGCTCAGCTCGCGCTACAGGCGACGGGGGCTCGTCGCATCTCCTCCACTCCCGCAGACGTCTCGGTCATCGAGAGCGGCATCCGCCGTCTCACCTGGCTCACCGCCCTCTCCCTAGGCACGGTGCTGCTCCTGGCCGCGCCGCTCATCAACTACCTGCTGCGGCTCGAGAGCCTGCGCACCGCAGTGCTCGTCGGCGCGATAGCGGTTCCCCTGACCGTGATGGGTGGACAGGCCGGCACCCTTCAGGGCGAGCGCCGCTGGCGAGGTCTGGCGCTGCTGTACGCCGCGGCGGGGGTCCCCCGCCTTCTCGTCGGGAGCGCGCTGATCCTCTGGCAGCCGGACGAGTTCACCGCCATCCTGGCCGTCTTCATCGGCGCCCTCGCGCCCGTGGCCGTCGGGGCCGTCGCGCTGCGTGACCGGGCACACCACTCGACGCCGCCTTCCGCGGAGGACCATGGGATCCGAGCGCTGGTGCGCGAGCTGGGTCACAACTCACAGGCGCTGCTGGCCTTCTTCGCCGTCACCAACGTCGATGTGATCCTGGCCCGCGGCGTGCTCGGCAACGCCGACTCCGGGCTCTACGCCGGCGGTCTGATCCTCACCAAGGCGGTGCTCTTCCTGCCGCAGTTCGTCGTGGTCGTGGCCTTCCCCAACATGGCCGACTCCCGCGAGCGAGACCGCGCTTTACGCCTGAGCCTCGGCGCCGTCGCCGCACTCGGCGTCATCGGGGTGGCCGTGACCTTCGCCCTGTCCCACGTGGCTCTTGTCTTCGTCGGCGGTCAGCAGTACGGCGGGATAGAAGATCGCCTCTGGCAGTTCGCCGTCCTGGGCACGTTGCTGTCCATGATCCAGCTTCTCGTCTATGCGCTCATCGCTCAACGCGGTGGGCGTGCGACCTGGCTCCTGTGGGGCGCTCTGGTCGCCATCGTGGCGGGGGCTCAGCTGGTGGGGTCCATCAGCGCGCTGCTGATGCTGGTGCTCGTCGTCGACTCGGTCCTGCTGGTCGGGCTGCTGGTGCCGTTGGTGTTCTCGGCTGCGAAGAGAACGTCGGCGCGTTAGTGCGCGGCCTCGTGCCAGGTGCGGCCGGTACCCACCGAGACATCGAGCGGCACGAGAAGGTCTGCGGCACTGCCCATCTGCTGACGGACGAGAGCCTCGAGAGCCTCGGTCTCTCCCGGAGCCACGTCGAAGACGAGCTCGTCGTGGACCTGCAACAACATCCGGGACGCCAGCCCTGCCTGCTCCAGCGCGGCCTGGGTGTTGAGCATGGCGACCTTGATCAGGTCGGCAGCTGAACCCTGGATGGGCGCGTTGAGGGCCATCCGCTCGGCGATCTCTCGCCGCTGGCGATTGTCACTCGTCAGGTCCGGGAGGTAGCGGCGCCGACCCAGGATCGTCTCGGTGAAGCCGGTCCTGCGCGCCTCCACCACCACGCCGGCGAGATAGTCGCGGATCCCGCCGAACGTCTCGAAGTACTCCTCCATCATCACTCGGGCCTCGCTGGGCTCGATGCCGAGCTGGCCACTGAGACCGAACGCCGACAGCCCGTAGGCCAGGCCGTAGTTCATGGCCTTGATCTTGGCGCGCATCTCGACGTTGACGTCTTCGGGCGCGACGTCGAAGACACGCGCTGCGGTGATGGAGTGGAAGTCCTGTCCGGACTTGAATGCCTCGATCAGCAGCTCGTCCTGCGAGAGATGCGCCATGATCCGCATCTCGATCTGGCTGTAGTCAGCTGTCATCAGGCACTCGTGTCCGGCGCCGACGACGAAACCCTCACGGATCCGGCGTCCCTCCTCGGTGCGGACCGGGATGTTCTGCAAGTTCGGGTCGGTCGACGACAACCGGCCGGTCGCTGCGATCGTCTGGTTGAACGTGGTGTGGATTCGGCCGTCACCGGCCACGGTCTTGAGCAGCCCGTCGATGGTCTGCCGTAGCCGGATCACGTCGCGGTGTCGGAGCAGGTGCTCGAGGAAGGGGTGGCCGGTCTTGACGTAGAGGGCCTGCAGCGCATCGGCGTCGGTGGTGTAGCCGGTCTTGGTGCGCTTGGTCTTCGGCATGGCGAGCTCGTCGAACAGCACCACTTGCAGCTGCTTGGGTGACCCGAGGTTGATCTCCTTGCCGATGGTGGCGTAGGCAGCGGCCGCGGCGTCACGTACCTCGTTGTCGAACTGCGAGGACAGCAGCTCGAGGTGCTCAGCGTCGACGGCGATCCCGACCTGCTCGAGCCGGGTCAGCAAACTCACCAAGGGCAGCTCGACCTCGGCGAGCAGCCGGGTGCCGCCGTGCTCCTCGATCACACCGTCGAGGGCGTCGGCGAGGTCGAGGACGGCTCGCGCCTGCAGCATTGCGACGGCCGGCGCAGCCGCCCCGTCATCGAACAGGGCCTCCTGCTCGTCCGCCACGTCGTGCTTGAGCTCGCGCTTGAGGTAGCGCAGGGTGAGGTCGGCCAGGTCGTAGGACCGTTGGTCGGGTCGCACCAGATAGGCCGCGAGCGCGGTGTCGGAGACCACCCCGGCCAGTGTCCAGCCGTGAGCGGCCAGCGCCAGGGCAGGCCCCTTGGCGTCGTGCAGCACCTTTGGCCGCGCAGCGTCGGCGAGCCACGCGCCCAGCGCTGCGTCGTCGTGCGGATCGAGCACGGTCGGGTCGAGGTAGGCCGCCCGACCGTCGCCGGTGGCCAGCGCGATGGCCTCGACCTGCCCGGTGCCGGCCCCCCAGGTTCCGTGGACGTGCAGACCCACCCGCGCATCGCCGACCCCGCTCAGCCAGGCGCCGACGGTGCCCACGGCCAGCTCGGCACCGTCCAGGTCGAAGCCGGTGCCATCGACGTCCTCCTCGCTCTCGAGGGTCTCGAACAATCGGTCCCGCAGCACTCGGAACTCGAGGCCGTCGAAGAGCGTATGGACCTCGTGGCGGTCCCAGGGCCGCAGGGCCATCTGCGAGGGAAGCAGGCCCAGGTCGAGGTCGCGCACCAGTGCATTGAGACGGCGGTTGCGCATGACGTCGCCGAGGTGCGCGCGTAGCGACTCCCCCTTCTTGCCCGTGATCTGGTCAGCGTGGGTGATGACGTTGTCGAGCCCGTCGTACTGGTTGAGCCACTTGGCGGCGTAGCCCTGACCAACGCCGGGGACACCGGGGAGGTTGTCGGAGGTCTCCCCCACGATTGCGGCAAGCTCGGGATAGCGTGACGGCGCTACGCCGTACTTCGTCTCCACTGCCTCGGGAGTCATGCGCGCCAGGTCGGAGACGCCCCGCATCGGGTAGAGCACCGTCGAGTGCTCGGTCACGAGCTGGAGCGCGTCGCGGTCGCCGGTGAGAACGAGCACCTCCATCCCGTCAGCCAGCGCCTGGGTGACCAGCGTGGCGATGATGTCGTCGGCCTCGAAGCCGGGCTTCTTCAGGAAGGGGATCCGTAGGGCGTCAAGCACCTCCTCGATGAGAGGAAGCTGACTGCCGAATTCCTCGGGCGTCTTGTTGCGCTTGGCCTTGTACTCCGGGTACTCCTCCATCCGGAACGTCTGGCGAGAGATGTCGAACGCCACGGCGACATGGGTCGGCTGCTCATCGCGCAGGACATTGATCAGCATCGAGGTGAAGCCGTAGACCGCGTTGGTGTGCTGACCGGTCGAGGTCGAGAAATTTTCCACCGGGAGTGCGAAGAATGCACGGTAGGCCAGCGAGTGGCCGTCGAGGAGCAGCAGACGCGGGCGTGCCTCGGTAGGGGTCTCGTCAGTCACGCGGTCACCCTAGATCAAGGCGTCGACACCGCTTCGATGTGCGGTCCTCGGGCGTCAGCCCGTGGCGCGCGAGCGACGCATGGAGCGTCGGGCTGCGACGACCCGCGTCGTCTGACGTCCTCCGGTCACGCTCCGCAGCGCTCCGGGCCGCTGGCCTCGCAGCCGAGCCCGTACAGCCGCGACCGGCGCGACTCGATAGGTCGCCATCGGGCTGAGCGCCAGCCTGGCCATGAAGCGGTTGGACTCCCGCGCGCCGGAGCCGACGGCGGTGGCAAGGGTCGCGATGCCCTGCTCCTCGGCGAAAGCGAGCGCTGCGTCCATCAACGCCTTGCCGACACCGCGGCGCTGCAGCGAGGGCGCCACGCTCGGCGAGAGCACGCGAACGGTCGGCTCGAGGTTCAGCGAGGAAACAGTACCTACCTCAAGAAGCACTGCTCCCGCCGCGATGTCGTCGTACTCCGCGATGAGCACCTGCTGTGCTGGAGAGGACAGGGCATGGTCAAGGATCGTGTGCACGTCGGACAACCGACGTTCCACCTCGGGACGGCGCAAGCTCGAGGCCCACAGCTCGGCGAGAAACGGAGCGTCGCCACGCACGGCTTCGCGCAGAACGACCTGTGAGCGGCCCATTGGCGCACCTGCTTCTGCTTTGACGTTATTTATCCCGAGAGGAAGCCGCACACTACGCTCGGTCGTTGCCACCTGTCAGAAGGACCCCGAGAAAGGCGCGGTGAAGCCCTGGTGCTCACGTGATCCCCGGCATCGGCACAGCCGTCAATGTTGCCACCGTCCTGGTCGGCGCGACCCTCGGCAAGTTGCTGGGCAATCGGCTGCCCGAGCGCACCCGCGATCTCGTGACCGATGGCCTGGGCCTGGTGACGCTTCTGATCGCTGCCACCTCGGCCATGGCCGTCCTGGAGCCGTCGCTGGCCGATGCCGTCGGCACGAGTGCCCCGATCTTGATCGTGCTCGGGTCGATCCTTCTCGGCGGCATCGTCGGGTCGGTGCTGCGCTTGGAGAGTCGGGTCGAGGGACTGGGAGCAGCGCTGCAACGTCGTCTGGCAGGTGGGTCTGACTCGCTCGAGCGGCAGCGGTTCATCGAGGGCTTCGTGGTGGCCTCGCTGATCTTCTGCACCGGACCCCTGACCATCCTGGGATCACTCAACGACGGGCTCGGCAACGGAGCCGACCAGCTCTACCTGAAGGCGACCCTGGACGGATTCGCTGCCATCGCGTTCGCTGCCTCCTTCGGCTGGGGGGTTGCGGCCAGCGTCCTCACGGTGGTGACCGTGCAGGGATCGCTCACCGTCTTCGGAGTCGTACTCGGCGACGTGCTGCCCGACGCACACCTGGCGGCCATCACCGCCACCGGCGGTCTGTTGCTCGTGGGAGTGGCGCTACGCCTGTTGAAGCTTCGCGAGATCGCGGTCGCCGATCTGCTCCCTGCTCTGCTCGTCGCGCCCGCTCTCGTCACGATTGTTGCGACGGTGCGCTGAGGCAGCGAGCTCGTCGAGCACACACCCGAGACAAGACCTTGATCGGTCCGTTACCGGAGTTCCAGCGCGAAGTGCCGATCACGCCGTAAGGTGCGTCGTCGAGGTCTTCCACGAAGTGGCGTAACGCATGGCTATGCTGCCGGGGCACCACGATCGACGCTGACCAGCCCGGGACATCTCCATGGCGACAGGAGCTTCATGCGCACCGTCCACTCACCACCAACTCGACTGCCGTCGCAACCGGCTCGACGTCGAGTCTCACTGGCGCTCGTCGCAGCGCCCGTGCTCACGCTCCTGGCGCTGCTGGCAGTCGTAGGTCCGCTCTCAGCCACCGGGCACGCCGCATCGCCCGGCCTGGGCTCCAGCGCCACCGCGTGTGAGGGCGACCCCGTCGACAAGGTCGTCAAGGGCACGCTGGTCAACAACGCCAACGACCGCTCCCCCGTCGCCGGCGTGGCCATCCTCGTCACCACCTGCGACGGGACCGAGTTCCCCGGAGTAACCGACGCGGAGGGCTCCTTCGAGATCGCCATCTCGGCGGGATTCGGGAACGTCCTGGTCAGCCTCGACCCCGAGACGCTGCCCGAGGGCGTCACCATGCGCGACGGCGCCCGCACCACGAACACCCTGACCGGCAACCTGACGGTGCTCAACACCACCTTCCTCATCGGCCCGGACAACCGTGACCTCGAGAGCAAGTGGGACCGAGTCCCGGGGCTGGTCTACTCGGGACTGTTGTTCGGGCTCATCATCGCTCTGGCTGCGCTGGGCCTGAACATGATCTACGGCACGACCGGTCTCACGAACTTCGCCCACGGCGAGCTGGTCAGCTTCGGCGCGATCGTCACGTTCTTCCTGAGCAGCGGGGTGGGGATCCCGTTCACCGACATCGAGATCAATCTGCCCTTCCTCCTCGCCGTGCCCATCACCGTGCTCCTGGCGATGGGTTTCGGCTACCTGCAGGACGCCTGGCTGTGGCGGCCGCTGCGTAGACGCGGTACGGGCCTGATCGCGGCGATGATCGTGACGATCGGCCTGGGCTTCTTCCTCCGCAACATGTACGCCTACTTCACCGGGTCACGGTTCGAGACCTACGACGAGTACTTCACCCCGGCAGGCAAGTCCTTCCAGGGTCTGTTCACCTACACCGACCGCGACCTGATCGTCGGCGCCCTGTGCATCCTGACCCTCGCCATCGTGATCGCCGGGCTCAGCTACACCCGGCTGGGCCGCGCAACGCGAGCCGTGGCGGACAACCCCGCCCTGGCCGCCTCCACCGGCATCAACGTCGACCGGGTGATCTCACTGGTCTGGATCGTCGGCACCGCGCTGACCGCCCTGGCCGGCGTGTTCCTGGGCTTCCAGCTGGGTGTCACCTACCAGATCGGGCAGCTGACCCTGCTGCTGCTGTTCGCAGCG
This sequence comes from Nocardioides sp., assembly GCA_049586475.1. Classification (GTDB taxonomy): domain Bacteria; phylum Actinomycetota; class Actinomycetes; order Propionibacteriales; family Nocardioidaceae; genus Nocardioides. The sequence goes on along the minus strand of JBAVCA010000451.1, from coordinate 2,173 downwards.
ATCACGGTCGGCGGGCTGGGCTCCATCTGGGGTGCGGTGCTCGGAGCGGTCATCATCGGCCTGCTGACCGACCTCTCGACCCTGTTCATCCCCTCCGACCTCAAGAACGCCGGGGCCCTGTTCCTCCTCATCCTCATCCTTCTCGTCCGACCCCAGGGCCTGCTCGGCCGCCGGGAACGGATCGGCTGAGGCGAAAGGACCGCTCATGCCTGACTTCATCTCGATCCCTCTTCACGATGGATTCTCTCCCATCGCCATCAGCTTCGTGCTGGCCGCCATGGGGCTCAACGTGCACTTCGGCTACGCCGGGCTGCTCAACTTCGGCCAGGCTGCCTTCTCGGCCGTCGGCGGATATGCGATGGCCGTCACGATCGTGTCCTTCGACGTGCCGTTCCTGGTCGCGATCCTGCTCGGGCTCGCCGCCTCGGTGGTGCTCTCGCTCGTCATGGGTATCCCGACCCTGCGCTTGCGTGCCGACTACCTGGCGATCGTGACGATCGCTGTCGCAGAAGTGGTGAGACTGATCTTCACCACCTCGTTCAAGGACTACTTCAACGCCCGCGACGGAGTCAGCGGCTTCACCGGGACCTTCCGGTCCTGGAATCCCTATCCCAGCGACATGGGTAGCTTCCTGACGTTCAACCGGGTCGACCTCTGGGTGATGACGGTCGGCTGGACCCTGGTCGCGCTGATCTGCCTCTTCCTCTTCCTCGTGATGCGCAGCCCGTGGGGTCGCGTGCTGAAGAGCATCCGGGAGGACGAGGACGCCGTGACCGCACTGGGCAAGAACGTCTACTCCTACAAGATGCAGGCCCTGATCCTCGGCGGTCTGATCGGGTCCGTCGGCGGCTTCATCGGCGGCCTCGGCCTCGCCTCGGTCCAGCCAGACACCTTCAACACCGAGTTCACCTTCATCGCCTTCACCATGCTGATCCTCGGGGGCGCGGCACGGGTGCTGTCACCAGTTGCCGGCGCTGTCATCTTCTGGTCGCTGCTCTCGCTGATCGCCGTGGTGCTGGGCGACCTGTCCGACGTGTCATGGATGCCCGACGGGATCCTCGACAACACCCGCATCGGCAACCTGCGCTTCGCCGCCGTCGGGTTGGCCCTGATGCTCTTGATGATCTACCGCCCGCAAGGACTGTTCGGTGACAAGAAGGAGATCGCCCTCGATGCCCGCTGACACCGGCGAGACCACGCCCCCGACGGACGACGGCTCCCCTGGGGAACACCCCCGTGAGTCCGGCGGGAGCGGCGCCGCCGCGCTCGCCGGGATCGACCGGACGCCGGGCGTCGCCAAGCCCGATCCCATCCTCATCGCCCACAACGTGAGCCGTCAGTTCGGCGGCCTCACGGCCGTCGACGTCGCGCACCTGGAGATCCAGCGAGGCGTCATCACGGCGCTGATCGGACCCAACGGAGCCGGCAAGACGACGTTCTTCAACCTCCTCACGGGGTTCGACCAGGCCGACAGCGGCGAGCGCAGCTTCAACGGCAAGTCCTTGAAGAGGGTGTCCTCCTCGAGGGTTGCGCGGCTCGGCATGGTCCGGACGTTTCAGCTCACCAAAGTTCTCTCCAAGCTCACGGTCATCGAGAACATGCGTCTGGGCGCCACCGGTCAGCTCGGCGAGCGGTTCTGGGCGAGCCCGTTCCGCTTCCTGTGGCAGGCCCAGGAAGACGCCATCAGCGAGCGCGCGCGCGAGCTGCTGAGGCGGTTCAAGCTCGACGCCAAGGAGTCCGACTTCGCCGGCTCTCTCTCGGGAGGGCAACGCAAGCTCCTCGAGATGGCCCGGGCGTTGATGGTCGAGCCCGAGCTCGTGATGCTCGACGAGCCGATGGCCGGGGTCAACCCTGCCCTGAAGCAGTCCCTGCTGCAGCACGTGAAGTCGCTGCGCGCCGACGGCATGACCGTCCTGTTCGTTGAGCACGACATGGACATGGTGCGCGACATCTCGGACTGGGTCGTGGTCATGGCTCAGGGCCAGGTCATCGCCGAGGGCCCGCCCGAGTCGGTGATGGGAAATCAGCGTGTCATCGACGCCTACCTCGGCGCGCACCACGACACCGACATCACCGAGATCGACCCTGACGCGCTGATGGCCGAGGCCGAGTCGGAGCTCACGAAGTCGAGGAAGCACAAGGAGAGCCATGAGTGAGCCGAGCACGGAGCAGT
>JBAVCA010000450.1:0-2524 GCA_049586475.1 Nocardioides sp. | reverse complement strand
GCTCGAGGCCTACCAGGCCGACGACAAGCAGCTCACCCGCCGGATGAAGGCGATGCGCAAGACGATCAAGCAGCACGACGTCGCTGCCTGGGCCGCCTCGTTCATGCTCGAGCTCGGGGGCAGCGGGGACGGCTCGCACGTCAAGACCGTCCGCGCGCCGCAGGCGTGACGCACCCTGCCGAGCGACGTCTCTGGTCGGGGGTCCCCCCGTCGCGCCCGGCGGGGTAACTTTCGCCCTGTGGACCTGATCCCCAAACCAGCCCAGGTGGTTGCTGCCGCCAGCAACGTCGCGCACAAGGTGTTCTACGGCGGGCTGGCCGACCTGCGCCCGATGCCGCGCACCCTCATCGACGACGGGACCCTCCGCGAGGTCTACCACTACCGGCCCGCCGCGCGGGTGCTCGAGCAGGGCGACCCGGTCCTGCTCGTCACCCCGCTCGCTGCGCCGGCGCTCTGCTACGACCTGCGCCGCGGCTGCTCCCTGGTCGAGCACTTCGTCAGCGGAGGCCGCCCGACCTACCTGGTGGAGTACGGCGAGGTCTCCTTCCGCGACCGCAACCTCGGCATGGAGCACTGGATCGAGGAGGTCCTCCCGACCGCGATCCGCGAAGTCTCCGCGCACGCCGGTGGCCGTCCGGTGCACGTCATCGGCTGGAGCCTCGGCGGGATCTTCTCGCTGCTGGCCGCCGCCGACGACGCCGACCTACCCCTGGCGTCGCTGAGCGTCATCGGCTCGCCCTTCGACGTCAGCCTGGTGCCGCTGGTCGCGCCGCTGCGCCCCTTGCTCAACCTCGCCCCCGCCGGAGGCCGTGGCCTGGTCACCCGCGGCTACCAGGCCCTGGGCGGCGCGCCCAAGCCGCTGGTCAAGTGGGCCTTCCAGCTCTCGTCCTTCCAGAAGCTCGTCACCAAGCCGGTGGCCGTGGCCACCCATCTGGACGACGCCGACTTCCTGGCCCAGATCGAGGCGGTCGACCGCTTCACCGAGAACATGATCGCCTATCCGGGTCGGACCTTCGGGCAGCTCTACCACCGCTTCGTCAAGGGCAACAGCCTGGTCGACGGGACCTTCGAGACCGATGGCCGGACCATCTCGCTGGCCGACATCACGGTGCCCGTGCTGGTCTTCGGCGGCGCCAACGACGGCATCGCGCCCGTCCCCGCGGTGCGGGCCGTTCTCCCGCTGCTGTCGGGATCACGCGAGGTGCGCTTCGAGATCGTCCCTGGGGGCCACCTCGGGATGCTCACCGGGCGCGCAGCCAGAGGTACGACGTGGGCCGCGCTTGACGAGTGGATCTCGCAGTGGTCGAGCGCCACCGACGACGACAGGAACACTGCCGGGGACACCGCCGGAGACACTGCCGGGCACACCGGAAGCGATGCAGGTGACCGGGACCCGAGCTCGATCGGCACCGGACGCCGTACCCATGGGTCGAAGGCGTCGCGGACACTGGCTCGCTAGCCCGACCACGGCAGCGCGTCAGGAGCCGCTGGCCTGCGCCATGAGGTCGTCCAGCTCGTACCGACCAGCATCGGTCCCGATTCCGCGGGCGACCTGGGCTGCGCTGGCGCAGCCCAACCGTGCGGCTGCCTCACGGTCGAGGCCGAGGGACAGTCCACGCAGGAAGCCAGCCGAGAAGGCGTCCCCGCAGCCCGTGGTGTCGACAAGATCCGCGGGTGCGATCGGGTAGGCCGCCACCTCGAGGACCGTTTCAGCGGTCACGACGAGCGCGCCCTTTGCTCCCTGGGTCACCGCCACGCATCCGACACCACGCTCGATCAACGCACGGGCGCCGGTGGCCAGGTCGTCCTCGCCGGTGAATCCGCGCACCTGCTCGTCGTTCGGCAACAGGTAGTCGACGTGGGGAAGTGCGTCAGCGATCCAGGCCAGCAGGTCGGGATCGCCGGGGGCGAGCACGTCGATCGAGGTCGTCATCGACCGCTCCCGCGCCCAGCCGAGCAGCTCGCCGGCAGCGGGTCCGCCGAGGAACTCGGGTCCGCCGAGGTGGAGGTGGTCCACACCCTCCAGCGCGTCCAGGTCGAGGTGGTCGAGGGTGAAGGCGCCATTGGCGCCGATGCAGTGCCACGCCGGGCGATCACCGTTGGGTCGCACCGGCAGGACCGAGGCCGAGGTCTGGTGATCGGGCAGGCGCACCAGACCCGAGATGTCGATGCCTTCACGGGCGAGGAGAGCCAGCAGGGTGTCGCCGAGCGAGTCGGTTCCGACTGCACCGTAGGACGCCACCTCCGCGCCCAGACGAGACAGCACCAGCGCCGTGCCGCCAGCCGTTCCGGCGGCCGACATCCGGATCGTCTCGACGAGCTGACCATCGCCGCCGTCCGGGATCGACTCGATTCCGATGACGTGGGTGTCCAGGACGTGGACCCCGACACAAGCGACCTTCATGACGTCTCCTCGGTGTGCTGGTGGCTCGGTGGCTCGGGCGGCCGAGCCGCTCGGGTGCCGTAGTTGCGGCTCAGCGCAGCGAGCACGACGGCCTCCTGCTCCTGCTCGGTGAGCGCGCGG
>JBAVCA010000449.1:0-2298 GCA_049586475.1 Nocardioides sp. | reverse complement strand
CGCCGGCCGCGCCCACCCCGAGCCGGTCGGGGCTTTCACGGCCGACTCGTGGGACGAGGTCGTCGACGTCAACCTGCGGGCTCACGCCCTGCTCACCCAGGAGATGCTGCCGCACTTGGAGCAGGCGGCCGCCGAGGCCCGAGCGGCCGGCAGGACCGGCCCGTCGGTCGTGGCGATCTCGTCCATCGAGGGCATGGCGGCCAATCCGTGGGTCCCTGCCTACTGCGCTTCCAAGGCCGGGCTCCTCGGACTCACTCGGTCGATGGCAGCCCAGCTCGGAGCGAGCGGGATCCGGGTCAACTCGGTCTGTCCGGGCTTCATCGTCACGCCGCTGATCCAGCAGGTGCTGGACATCCCGGAGATGAAGCTCGAGTACGAACAGGCGGCCCCGCTGGGTCGGATGGGCTCCCCGCGCGAGGTCGCCGGGGTCGTGGCGTTCCTCATCTCCGACGATGCCTCGTTCGTCACCGGGACCGAGGTCGTCGTCGACGGCGGCCTCATCTGCAAGCACTGAGTAGAGGACATGTGATGGGATTCCTGCAGCCCAACCTGCCGCAGCTCGAGCTCGATGACTGGCGCCGGGGCACGCGCAACGAGCGGATGCGCCCGGTCATCCGGCACCTGTGCGAGGTCGGGTTCGGCACTCCGGACGTCGTCTACGTCTTCTACGTCGTCAAGATCGGGCTCTACCTGCTCGGTGCGATGGCCTTCGCGGTCGCGACCGCCGGCGTCGACGGGTTCTTCTCCGTCGGCGACTGGTGGTCGGAACCGATCGTCTTCCAGAAGCTCGTGCTGTGGACGATGCTCTTCGAGGTGCTCGGCCTCGGCTGCGGTTTCGGCCCGCTCAACCTGCGCTTCCTCCCGCCGCTCGGGTCGTTTCTCTACTGGCTCCGCCCGGGGACCGTACGGCTCCCACCGTGGCCCGACCGGGTGCCCGGCACCGGCGGACCGCTCCACGGCACGGTGCGCGGACCGGTCGACGTGCTGCTCTACGCGGCGCTGCTCGGCACCCTGCTGATCGCCTTGCTCTCCGACGGCACCCGCTCAGCCGGATCGCTACCGGGGCAGGCCGGCCTGCTGGCCGCCTGGCAGGTGGCGTTGCCGCTGGTGATCCTCGGGATGATCGGGCTGCGCGACAAGACGATCTTCCTCGCAGCACGCTCCGAGGTGTACGCCGCGATCGCGCTGACGCTGTTGTTCTCCGGGGTCGACATGATCGTCGGTGCCAAGCTCGTCGTGCTTGTCATCTGGTGGGGAGCCGCGACGTCCAAGCTCAACGCCCACTTCCCGTTCGTGGTGCAGGCCATGATGAGCAACTCGCCGATCTGGCGGGCTCGCGGGATGAAGCACCGCTTCCACCGCTCGTTCCCCGACGACCTCCGTCCCTCCGGGTTGTCCCGGGCCCTGGCGCACGGTGGCACTGCGGTAGAGCTCGGCGTGCCGCTGGTGCTGGTCCTCTCCGGAGGTGGCTGGCTGACCACGGTCGCGGCTGCGGTGATGATCGCCTTCCACCTCAACATCATCGCCAGCATCCCGATGGGTGTGCCGCTGGAGTGGAACGTCTTCATGATCCTGGCGATCCTCACCCTGTTCGTCGACAAGGCGTCCTACGGCGTGGGCGACCTCACCGGCGCCGGGGGAGCGGCCGTGCTGCTCGTCCCGCTCGGCTCGGCGGTCCTCGTGGTGCTGGGCAACCTGTTTCCCGAGCGCATCTCGTTCCTGGTGGGCATGCGCTACTACGCGGGCAACTGGGACACCACGGTCTGGTGCTTCACGCCCTCCGGGGTCGACAAGTTCGACGCGGGAACGGTCAAGGCCGCCATGCTGCCGCACCAGCAGCTGGAGAAGATCTACGGCAAGGATGAGGCCGAGGTCCCGCTCTTCGCCGGCTACGCCTTTCGCGCGATGCACACTCATGGCCGCGCCCACTTCGCCCTGATCCCGCGCGCCTGCGGTGAAACCCACGACGACGACTACCTGGTGCTGGACGGCGAGCTGGTCGCGGGCGTCGTGCTGGGGTGGAACTTCGGCGACGGGCACCTGCACGACGAGCGGCTGGTGGCAGCACTCCAGCAGCGGTGTGGCTTCGAGCCGGGCGAGCTGCGGGTGATCGTGCTCGATGCTCAGCCGATCCACCGCCGCACCCAGTCCTACCGACTGCTTGACGCCGCGACCGGGGAGTTCGAGCACGGAACCGTCCTGGTTGCCGACATGGTCGTGCGGCAGCCCTGGGACACCGACCTGCCCCTGATGCCCGTCGGGGTTTCCACCGCTAGGCGCAACGACCGACCATCCTGC
>JBAVCA010000448.1:0-2850 GCA_049586475.1 Nocardioides sp. | reverse complement strand
GAACCAACCCCCCTACGCTGGCCCCTCCGTGGACTCCGACACCGAGGAGTTCGCCCAACAGATCGCTGACTCGGTCGCCAGCTTCTTGTTGGCGCTGCGCGAGATCGCCCGAGAGGTCGATGGCAGTCGAGCCATCTCCTTGCTCTTGCTGGAGATCAGCCAGGTCCTCCTCACCGGCGCCCGTCTCGGCGTCCAACAGGACTTCCGACCTGGCTCGGAGCACCAGCCGGACGTGGGTCCCGAGGCGGACGTCGACCAGCTGCGGCTGCGTCTGGCCGACATGCTGGGCGACCTCGACACCTACAGCTTCGTCTTCGACCCCTACGTGCCCGAGGTCGTGGCCAGCCAGCTCTCTGACGACCTCTCGAGCATCGCCACCGACCTCGAGAACGGGCTGCGTCATCACCGGCGCAACGACATCGCCGAGGCGCTGTGGTGGTGGCAGTTCTCCTATGTCTCGTCCTGGGGCAACCTCGCGGGCGCGGTTCTCAACGCACTGCTCTCCGTGGTCGCCCACGATCGGCTCGACGTCGACTACCTCTCCGAGAGCGAGCAGCTCGAGGCGGCAGCGGCTGTGCTGGACAGCGATCACGACTGACCTCGCACCCTCGGTACGATCGTGGGGCAAGGAAGTCGGCCCCGAACCCCAGGAGTGAGCCCGGTGGGCATTGTCGTGCAGAAGTACGGCGGTTCGTCCGTCGCCGACGCTGCCGCCATCAAGCGAGTCGCCCGGCGCATCGTCGAGGCCAAGAAGGCCGGCAACGACGTCGTGGTGGCGGTCTCGGCGATGGGTGACACCACCGACGACCTGCTGGGGCTGGCCGAGGCCGTCAGCCCGCTCCCGCCGGCCCGCGAGATGGACATGCTGCTCACCGCGGGGGAGCGGATCTCGATGGCGCTGGTCGCCATGGCGATCTCCGACCTCGGGTTCAGCGCCCGCTCGTTCACCGGCTCCCAAGCCGGAGTGATCACCGACTCGGTGCACGGCAAGGCCAAGATCATCGACGTCACGCCCGGTCGGATCTCGACGGCGCTCGAGGAGGGCCACATCGTCATCGTGGCCGGCTTCCAAGGTGTCTCGCAGGACACCAAGGAGATCACCACCCTGGGTCGCGGCGGCACCGACACCACCGCGGTCGCGCTCGCGGCCGCGCTCGAGGCCGACGTCTGCGAGATCTACACCGACGTCGACGGGGTCTTCACCGCCGACCCGCGCATCGTGCCCGCGGCCCGCAAGCTCGACCGCGTCACCTACGAGGAGATGCTCGAGCTCGCCGCCTGCGGGGCAAAGATCCTGCACCTGCGCTGCGTCGAGTACGCCCGTCGCTACAGCATCCCGATCCACGTCCGCTCGTCCTTCAGCCACCTGGACGGCACCGTCGTCTCCGGCAGCATCGAGGACCGTACCCAGGAGGACCCCATGGAGCAGGCAATCATCGCCGGCGTCGCCCACGACCGCAGCGAGGCCAAGATCACCGTGGTCGGGGTCCCGGACAAGGTGGGCGAGGCCGCGCGGATCTTCGAGGCCCTCGCCGAGGCGCAGACCAACCTCGACATGATCGTGCAGAACGTCTCGGCTGCTGCGACCAACCTCACCGACATCTCCTTCACCTTGCCGCGCAGCGACGGCCAGAGCGCGATGGCTGCGCTCGCAGCTCTGCAGCCAGAGGTCGGCTTCGAGTCCCTGCTCTACGACGACCAGATCGGCAAGATCTCGCTGATCGGTGCTGGGATGCGCTCGCACCCCGGCATCACGGCCAAGTTCTTCGCCTCGCTCGCCGCGGCCGGGGTCAACATCGGGATGATCTCGACCTCGGAGATCCGGATCTCGGTCATCGTCAAGGAGGAGCAGGTCGACGAGGCCGTGCGCGCCACGCACACCGCGTTCGACCTCGACGCCACCGAGGTCGAGGCCGTCGTCTACGGCGGATCGGGGATCTGAGTCCATGACCACGATCGGCATCGTCGGCGCCACCGGCCAAGTGGGCGTCGCCATGCGCCAGATCCTCGAGCAGCGTGACTTCCCGCTCGAGCAGATCCGCTTCTTCGCCTCGGCCCGATCGGCCGGGACCGTGCTGACCTACGCCGGCCGGGAGGTCACCGTCGAGGATGCCTCGACCGCGGACCCGACCGGCCTGGACATCGCACTCTTCTCCGCAGGGGCGTCGACCTCGCGGGCGCTGGCGCCGCGCTTCGCCGATGCCGGTGTGCTGGTCGTCGACAACTCCTCGGCGTTCCGGATGGATCCCGACGTGCCGTTGGTGGTCTCCGAGGTCAATCCCGGCGATCTGGCGCTCGCCCGCAAGGGCATCATCGCCAATCCCAACTGCACCACGATGGCGGCGATGCCCGTGCTCAAGCCCCTGCACGACGAGGCCGGCCTGGTGAGGCTCATCGCCTCGACCTATCAAGCCGTCTCCGGCTCCGGCGTCGCCGGCGTCGAGGAGCTGGCCGGACAGGTGGCGGCAGCCGGGGACAAGGCATCCGAGCTTGCCTACGACGGTCAGGCGATCTCCTTTCCCGAGCCCGTGAAGTACGTGGCGCCCATCGCCTACAACGTGCTCCCGCTGGCGGGCTCGATCGTCGAGGACGGCCTCGGGGAGACCGACGAGGAGCAGAAGCTCCGCAACGAGTCGCGCAAGATCTTGGGGATCCCGGACCTGTTGGTCTCGGGCATCTGCGTCCGGGTGCCGGTCTTCACCGGCCACTCGCTCGCCATCAATGCCGAGTTCGCCCGTTCGCTGCCGGTCGGACGGGCCCGCGAGCTGCTCGGGAACGCCGCCGGCGTCGAGCTGTGCGAGATCCCCACGCCGCTCCAGGCGGCTGGGCGGGACCCGTCGTACGTCGGCC
>JBAVCA010000447.1:0-2483 GCA_049586475.1 Nocardioides sp. | reverse complement strand
ACCCTGGACCGCGACCAGCTGGTCCGGGTGTGCTCCCCGATCGTGCTGCCGCCGGCTGTGGTCGCCGCGCTGGACCTCGGTCCCGAGGACGTCGCCGACCTGGCCGCTCTGGCCGCCCGACTGCAGGCCCGCTTCCCGGTGCACCTGAGCCAGGCTCCTCCCGAGGCTCGCCGGGTCGACACCGTCGAGGACGTGGCGGTGCTGGAGGCCATGACCCGTCGCTAGCCGTCCAAGAGCGTCGGTCGGGCGGCCGGTCGGGCCGGGTCAGGATCGGCCGAGCAAGGCCTCGGCCAGCGCGACGTCCTCGGGATAGGTCACCTTCAGGTTGGCGGCGCTGCCGGTGACCGCGGCGATCGCCGTGGCGGTGGGGTCGCCGTACGTCTCCAGGCAGGAAGCAGTGTCGGTGCCGGAGAAGTCGTCCTGCGCCGCCGCGGTGTACGCCGCCAGCAGAGCGCCGGCCGCGAAGGCCTGGGGCGTCTGCACGAGCGCAACGTCGGTGATCACGCTGCGGCGGGACAGAAGGCCGGTCACGGGGACCACCGGGATCGCGCCGCCGTGCCGGCGAGCCGCCGCGAGCACGGACTCGAACAGGGCTGCGCCAGCCAGGGGCCGGGCGGCGTCGTGGATGGCCACGACGTCCAGCTCACCAGCTTCGATCTCGGGCCGGAGCGCCTGCAGCGCGGCCCACTCCGAGGCGTGCCGGTCGGCGCCCCCGACCACCACGACCACCTCGCGCTCCTCGAGCACCGGCTCGACCACGGCCCTCACCGCAGCCTCCTCACCTGCGCGCACGACGAGCACCACCCGGGCGACGTCGTCGACGTCGAGGGCGGTGCGCAGCGACCGGGCGAGCGAGGTCTGTCCAGCGACCGGCAGCAGGACCTTGTTGACGCCGGCGCCCACACGGGACCCCGAGCCGGCGGCGAGGACGACGATGGCGGCGGGCACGACGCGATCATCGCAGCATCCGTTTTCGTGCTCGTAACACGACGGGGCGCTGCGGTGCACGCCGCCGGCCTACGGTGCGAGTCATGGTCAGCCGCGCCGCGCCCCAGCAGGAGTGGCAGGCAGTGTGCAGGCTGGTCGAGCTCCAGGTCGAGCGTGGCGCGAGCGCCTTGGTCCACGGTCAGGCGCTGGCGATCTTCCGCGCCCACGACGACGCGGTCTACGCGGTGGGCAACCACGATCCCTTCGCGCGGACCGCGGCGATCGCTCGCGGCATCATGGGGGTGCGCCAGGGAGTGCCCTTCGTCGCCTCGCCGGCTCACCAGCACGCCTTCGACCTGCGCAGCGGCCGCTGCCTGGACGATCCGCACGTAGCGATCGCCGCCTTCGCGGTGAAGGTCGTGGACGGCGTGGTGCTCGTCGGGCACCGCAAGCGTCGCGCTGGCTGACGCCGAGTCGCCGGCTGCCTGCTCAGCGGTGTCCGATCAGGGTTGCGGGTGCCGGGCGATGACCAGCGCGGTGGCGATCGCCGCCACCCCTTCGCCCCGACCGGTGAGGCCCAGCCCGTCCGTGGTGGTCGCGCTCAGGCTGACCGGGGCGCCGACCGCGGCACCGAGGGCCGCCTCGCCCTCAGCCCTCCGCGGACCCAGCCGGGGCCGGTTGCCGATGACCTGCACCGCGACGTTGCCGATCTCGAAACCAGCCTCGCGCACCCTCCTGGCGGTCTCGGTCAGCAAGGTGGTGCCGGAGGCACCGGCCCACTGTGGCTCCGAGGTGCCGAAGTGCGAGCCGAGGTCGCCGATCCCCGCGGCGGAGAAGAGCGCGTCGCACGCTGCGTGCGCGGCGACGTCGGCGTCGGAGTGTCCCTCCAGCCCAGCCGGCTCCTCGGGCCAGGACAGGCCCGCCAGGTGCATGGGCACGCCGTCGGCCAGACGGTGCACGTCGACGCCGATCCCGGTGCGGGGGAGCAAAGGTTCGCCAACCGTAAGGTCTGAAGGGGGCACTGGTGCATCATGCCCGAGCAACAATGGAGCCATGAAGAAGTCTGCGCACTGGTGGGCGCTGTCCGGTCTGGCCGCCGGGCTCGCGGGTCTGGCGGCGGGCTACCTCGTGTCCGCCCTGATGAACCTGCGGTTGACCCCCGTCAGCGCCGTCGCCGAGCTCGTCGTACGCCTCGCTCCGGACGCGGCCGCCAACAACCGCGACCTCGGCACCGCCGAGAAACCGCTCCTGGTCGCCGGGATCTATCTTCTTCTCCTGCTGGCCTTCGCCGCGATCGGCCTGTCCGCCCGGCGCGCCTGGTGGCCGCCCGTCACGGGTTTCGCACTCCTCGCCGCGATCGGGATCGCCGCCGTCCTCACCGCTTCCGAGTCGAAGGTCACCGACGTGACGCCGGTGGTCGCGGGATTCGTGGCGATGATCGGGGCGATGTCGTTGCTCTCCGAGCGGCTGCGCAGGCTCGAGGTGCTGAGCGAGCAGAGCGCGGCGCCGCACACGTACGCGCGGAGCCGGCGCAGCTTCCTGGGCGTGAGCGCGGC
>JBAVCA010000446.1:0-3157 GCA_049586475.1 Nocardioides sp. | reverse complement strand
CTGCAGCCGGCGCGGGTCAGCGAGGACGGCAAGGCCGGACTGGCGCTCAGCGACTTCTTCGACTTCTCCGTCTACGTCGACGCCGGGCGCGACAAGATCCGCGAGTGGTACGTCTCGCGCTTCCTGCACCTGCGCGAGACGGCGTTCCGCGACCCGGGGTCCTACTTCGCGAAGTACGCCGCGCTGACCCACGACGAGGCGGTCGCCGAGGCGGGCCGGATCTGGGACACGATCAACGGGCCCAACCTGGTGCAGAACATCCTGCCGACCCGCTCGCGCGCGACCCTGGTGCTACGCAAGGACCTCGACCACTCGGTGCGCTACGTGCGGTTGCGCAAGCTCTGAAGCCCCGGACAAGCAACCTGGGCAAGCAACCCGGGCAAGCAACTCGGGCACGCGGCTCAGGCACGCAGTTCGGCGCTGCCTCAGGCGGCCTCGATGATGTCGACCACGAAGAAGAGCGTCGACCCCGGAGGGATCGCGTCGCCGGCACCCTGATCGCCGTAGGCGAGGTCCGGCGGGATCGACATGATCACGCGGCTGCCGACCGGGACCCCGACCAGGCCCTCGTCCCATCCGGGAATCAGCGAACCCACGCCGATCGGAGCGGTGAACGGGCTGCCGCTGAAGCTCTCGTCGAACGGCTCATCGGCGTCGGTGAGCTGGCCGAAGTAGTTGGCGGTGATGCTCTGACCCGCCTCGACGGGCGCACCGTCGCCCGTGGTGACCTCCTCGACCAGAAGCTCGTCGCTCACGGGGGCGATGTCGGAGACATCGAGGCCGGTGACCGCGCCGTCATCGTCGGTCAAGATCTCCGGCGCCCAGTCCGGCAGGTCGCTCGAGGACTCCTCGGTCGACCCGCTCGCCGTCGCTGACGGCGTGTCGCCGCCGGTCGTGGAGCCGGCGTCGGTGTCGCTCTCGTTGCCGCACGCTGCCAGCGAGGTGCCCAGGAGCAGGGCGGCAGCAGCGGTTCCGAGTCGACGGGACAGGGCGGAAGAGGACAGGGCGGCAGAAGGGGTACGTCGCATGACGCCAGGCTAGACAAGGGGTCGACACCCTCGGCACATCGCCCCAGGTCCCAGTCGGCGCAGGTGCTGGTCGGCGCGGATGCTGGTCGGCGCAGGACATGGACAGGCTCCTGGATCGGCTACGGGATCCGGCGGCAAGACCCTGAGGGGACCCTGGCGCACGGCTCAGAGCGTGAGCCGGTCTCGCACGACCTCGGCCAGCCGATGAGCCACCTCATCAGCGACCTCCTGGGTCGGGGCCTCGACCATCACCCGCACCAGGGCCTCGGTGCCAGAGGGGCGCAACAGCACGCGACCGCTCTCGCCGAGCGCGGCCGACTCCTCGGCCACGGCGGCGAGAAGGATCTCGTCGGTCGCCGAGCGGGACTTGTCGACGCCCGGCACGTTGAGGAGCACCTGCGGCAATCGGACCATCGTCGCGGCCAGGTCGGCCAGCGGGCGACCCGTGCTGTTCATCTGCTGCAGCACGTGCAGGGCCGTGAGGACCCCGTCGCCGGTGGTGGCGTGCTCGCGCATGATGACGTGCCCGGACTGCTCGCCACCGAGGGTGTAGCCGCCTTCTCGCATGGCCTCCAGCACGTAGCGGTCACCGACCGCGGTCTGGAGGACCCGCAGCCCGGCGCTGGTCAGGGCCTGCACCAGTCCGAGGTTGCTCATCACGGTCGCCACCAGGGTGTCGTCGACCAGCCGTCCTGACTCGTGCAGGGCCAACGCGAGGATCACCATCAGCTGGTCGCCGTCGACAACGGTCCCGGTGTGGTCGACGGCGAGGCAACGGTCGGCGTCGCCGTCCACCGCGAAGCCCGCGTCGGCTCCGTGGGCGAGCACCGCGGCCTGCAGCTTGTCGAGGTGCGTGGAGCCGTAGCCGTCGTTGATGTTCAGCCCGTCGGGCGCGTCGCCGATCGTGATCACGGTGGCGCCGGCGTCGCGAAGAGCTCGCGGTCCCACCTCGCTGGCAGCACCGTGCGCGCAGTCCAGGACGACGGTGAGGCCGGCGAGGGGGCGGTCGCGTGGCTCGTCGAGCGTGCTGACCAAGTAGGAGGCGTACTGCGCGACGGTGCCGTCGTGCGGCTCCACCCGACCCACGGCGTCCCCGGTCGGGCGCGACCACTCTTGGCCGAGGCAGGCCTCGATCTCGGCCTCGAGGGCGTCGTCCAGCTTGACCCCGCCATGGGCGAGGAACTTGATGCCGTTGTCAGGCATCGGGTTGTGCGAGGCGCTGATGACCACGCCGACGTCGGCACCGAGGAGGTCGGTGAAGTAGGCGACGCCCGGAGTCGGCAGCACCCGGAGCCGCAGGACGTCGACCCCGGCGGAGGCGAGACCCGCGACGATGGCGTGCTCGAGGAACTGCCCAGAGATTCGGGTGTCGCGTCCCACCACGGCCAGCGGACGCCGTCCGGTGAACTCGCCGTGCCCGACCAGCACCCGGGCGGCAGCAACTCCGAGGTCGAGGGCGAGCTCGGCGGTCAGGTGGCCGTTGGCCAGCCCGCGGACGCCGTCGGTGCCGAAGATGCGTGTCATCGCGAAGTCCTGTCCAAGGAGGGCACCACATGACGAAGCACCCGGCAGGGCGACGGTTCGTCGGCGGCCAGGTGGCCGGTCGGGGATCGTCGAGACCCTTGCCAGGTGCTCGTCACGCGGTGGTTGTCAGCGCTTGCTGAACTGAGGCGCCTTGCGAGCCTTCTTGAGGCCGGCCTTCTTGCGCTCGATGACGCGGGCGTCACGGGTCAGCAGCCCGGCGCTCTTGAGCGTCGCGCGGTTGGCGTCGAGGTCGATCTCGTTGAGGCAGCGAGCCACGCCGAGACGCAGGGCGCCGGCCTGGCCGGTGATGCCGCCGCCGTGGATGCGCGCGATGACGTCAAAGCGGCCCATGAGCTGCAGGGCGGCGAACGGCTCGTTCACTACCTGCTGGTGCAGCTTGTTCGGGAAGTAGTTGTCGAGCTGGCGACCGTTGACGGTCCAGACGCCGGTGCCCGGAACGATCCGGACGCGGGCGACGGCCTCCTTGCGCCGGCCGGTGGCCTGCGCGGGGGCGATGGTCGCGGGGCGCTCGGGGGCGTCGGCGGACGGCGCGCTCTCGGAGCTGTACGCAACGCCTTCCTCGTTGGTCTCGAAGGTCTCCTCGA
>JBAVCA010000445.1:0-5739 GCA_049586475.1 Nocardioides sp. | reverse complement strand
CAGCGTGTTGGCGGTGCCGAGATCGACGGCCATGTCGCGGCCGATGATGCTGTTCGCCATGCGCGCGCGCCTCACTGCTCACGCGCATTAACCGGGGAAGGTGGGATCGCGAGCGCGTGATTCCGCGAGACCCGATAGCGAGCGTAGGAACGATCGGGCTCAAAACACCGCAGGCACGCCGCGTCGTCGTGTCGCGCTGTCAGTCGAGGTGCGTCGACGCGGTGGTGCCTGAGGTCGAGCTCGCGGCGATCGGGTCACCTGCCGTCCCCAGGACTGCAGCCTGATCGTCGCCGCCACCCGGTCCTCACGTGCCCGGCGTCGCCGCGGCGGTGTGCTCAGCTGTGGTTCACAGCGCTGGGAACCACAGCGCGATCTCGCGGGCAGCCGACTCGGGCGAGTCGGAGGCGTGGACGAGGTTCTCGCGGTTCGACAGCGACAGGTCGCCCCGAATGGTGCCGGGAGCAGCCTTGCGCCCGTCGGTGGCACCGTTGAGGGCACGCACCACGTCGATGGCCTCGTCCCCCTCGAGCACCAGCGAGACCAGGGGGCCGCTGGTGGCGAAGGCGCGCAACGGTGGGTAGAAGTCGCGCTCGACGTGCTCGGCATAGTGCTGATCGGCGAGCTCGCCGTCGATCAGGCGGTGCTCCATCGCGACGATGCTCAGCCCCTTGGCCTCGAAGCGCCCGAGCACCTCCCCCACGAGTCCCCGACGAACGGTGTCAGGCTTGAGCAGGACGAGGGTGCGCTGAGTCATGCGCTCAGCCTAGGGCGTCCGTCCGGGCGAGCACGTCTGCGGGGACGTCATCTGACGAGTCGTCCCCGGACACTGCGCCACCGGCCACCCGGCGCAGGGGGATCACACCACCCCACACCCCCGCCTCGATGTCGGCCGCGTCGTCGACCGGCCCTCCGCAGCGCTCCTTCATCGACGCCTCCTCGAGCGGCACCGCAAGCACCGAGGTCGCGGCGAGCTCCTTGCGACTGGGGGCGCGCAGCGTCGCCGAGCGGCCGGGCACCATGTGATCGACGGTGAGAGCGAGGGCGTGCGCCTTCTCCGACGCGTCGGTGACCATCCGCGCAGCGCCGATGATGACGGCGGAGCGGTAGTTCATCGAGTGGTGGAAACCGGAGCGTGCGACCACCAGCCCGTCGAGCTCGGTCACGGTGACGCACACGACGGCGCTTGCGGCGCTCGTCAACCACCGTGCGGCGACCGAGCCGTGGAGGTAGAGCGTGCCGTTCTCATCGGGTCCGTCCAGGTCGACGGCAAAAGCCACAGGGAGCACGACCGGGTGATCGTCGACCGACACCCCCACGTGGGCGACCAGCGCGTCCTCGAGCAGAGCGTGGAGTGCCGCGCGCTCGCGCACCGACCGATCGGCGCCGCGCCGGACCGTGGTGCGCTCGGTCGGAGACAGCTGGCTGCCCATGGCTAGCCCTTCCGAGCTTGCTGGGCGTCGAAGGCGGCGTAGGCGGCCGCCTTCTCGCGCTCGATCTTGCGGCCCAACAGGTCGGCCGAGGCCCACAGCAGGGCGAAGATCCCACCGATGAAGAACATCGTCGCTATCAGGAAGCCGAGTGTGATGGCGGCGCCCTGGATGGCCCAGCCCAGGCTGTAGGCCCACTCCTTGCGCAGCATCCCCGACGTCAGGATGCAGAGCAGTGCGAGACCCAGCCCTACCGGCAGGGCAGTCGCGGCGTCGACCCCGGCGACCGAGATCATCACTGGGATACTCAGACCCAGGGCGATGGCTTCGAGAAACAGCACCGCCGAGCACATGCCGCGACGCGGGGACTTGGTGCGCTCGCTCATGACCGCCTCGCATTGCGGGTCAGCAGGGTGCGTGCCTCGCCGACGGTCACCACGGAGCCGGTCACCAGCACCGCGCCGGAGCCGAGCGGGCTTCCGAAGGCCTCGCCTGCCTCGGCCAGCGTCGCGGCCGCCTCGATCGCCCCGGCGAGGTCGGGCACGATCGTGACCCGGTCCTCGTCGAAGATCTCGAGGGCCGCCTCGGCGAGCGCGGCTGCCGGCATCGCCCGGTGGGTGGAGTTCTGGGTGCAGACGATGTGCGCGAGGTGCGGTTCGAACGCCGCCAGCAGACCGGCGTAGTCCTTGTCGGCCATCACCCCGACGACCCCGATCAGGGGGTTGAACTGGAAGGAGTCCTCGAGCGCCGCCGCGGTTGCACGTGCCCCGTGCGGGTTGTGGGCAGCGTCGAGCACGATCGTGGGGCTGCGCCGGATCACCTCGAGACGACCGGGCGAGGTGACCTCCTCGAAGGCGGCCCGGACCAGGTCGTCGTCGAGCGCGGTCTCACCGAGGAACGCCTCGACGGCAGCGAGGGCGACGGCGGCGTTCTGCGCCTGGTGAGCACCGAAGATCGGCAGGAACACGTCGTCGTAGCGGGCCCGGAGACCTTGCAGCGACATCACCTGGCCGCCGACGGCCGCGACCCGCGAGACCACCGAGAAATCGACTCCCTCCCGCAGGACCGTGGCTCCGACCTCCTGAGCGCGCTCGAGCAGCACCGTGGCGGCGTCGAGCTCCTGCTCGGCCATCACCACGATCGAGCCCGGCTTGATGATCCCGGCCTTCTCGCCGGCGACAGCCCCGGGCGTGTCTCCGAGATAGGCGGCGTGATCGACCGCGACCGGGAGCACCACGGCGACGTCGGCGTCGATGACGTTGGTGGCGTCCCAGGAGCCGCCCATGCCGACCTCGACGACGGCAACATCGACCGGCGCGTCGGCGAAGGCAGCGAACCCCATCCCCACCACCGTCTCGAAGAACGACAGCGGAAAGGGCTGGTCGGCGTCGACGAGGTGGGTGTACGGCGCGACGTCGTTGAACGCGCGGACGAACTCCTCCTCGTCCAGGGGCTCGCCGTCGATGCTGATCCGTTCGCTCATCCGCTCGACGTGCGGTGAGGTGAAGCGTCCGGTGCGCAGCTCGAGGGCGCGCAGCAGCGTGTCGATCATCCGCGACGTGGACGTCTTGCCGTTGGTGCCGGTCAGGTGGATCGAGCGGAACGACTGCTGCGGGTCGCCGAGCAGCTCGCAGAAAGCCTTGATCCGGTCGAGCGACGGCTCGAGCCTGGTCTCGGGCCACCGGGACAGCAGGGCGTCCTCGACCTCGCGGTAGGTCGCAGCCAGCCGCGGGGCCTCGGCGGGGTCAGGGGCGTCGGCGGGGTCAGGGGCGTCGGCGGAATCAGGGGCGTCGGGAAGCTCAGTGGTGTCGGACATCTCGCCCCGAGTCTAGGGACTCCCCTGCACCCCTTCCGGGTCGAGTCGGCGCGTTTAGTCGCCGGCTCGACCCCCGCCGCAATGCCGAGTCGGCGTGTTTAGACGCCGACTCGACAAAATTGACACGTGACAGGTGAGTAGAACGCGTTCTAGGTTGGGCGGATGAAGACCACCGTCGCCATCGTCAACGAGCCAGGTCAGGCCTTCACCTTCGAGGAGGTCGACCTCGATGAGCCGCGCGCCGACGAGGTGCTGGTGCGGATCGTGGCGACCGGGCTGTGCCACACCGACCTTGCCCTGCGCGACAGCCTGCCCGCCGAGATGTTCCCGCGCGTCTTCGGGCACGAGGGCGCCGGCGTGGTCGAGCAGGTCGGCTCGGAGGTCACCGGCATCGCCGAAGGCGACCACGTGCTGCTGAGCTTCCGCTCGTGCCGCACCTGCGAGAAGTGCGTCGAGGGACTGGTCGGCTACTGCGACAACGCCCTGATGTTCAACTACATGGGCTTCCGGATGGACGGCTCCACGACCCATCACCGCGGCGGAGATCCGGTGTACGGCTCGTTCTTCGGTCAGTCCAGCTTCGCCCGCCACGCGATCGCCTACGCCGACAACTGCGTGGTCGTCGACAAGCACCTGGACCTGACCACGCTCGCGCCGTACGGCTGCGGTTTCCAGACCGGTGCCGGCACGGTGCTCAACATCTTCCGACCGGGACCCGACGACAGCCTGGTCGTGTTCGGCTGCGGGGCCGTGGGGTTGGCCGCGATCGTGGCGGCCCGGGCCGCGGGTTGCGGCACGATCGTCGCGGTCGACCTGCTGGCGAGCCGCCTCGAGGTCGCGGCGAGGTACGGCGCAATCGGTGTCGACCCGGCCACCCTCGGCGAGGAGTCGGTGGTCGACAAGGTCAAGGCACTCACCGGTGGCGGCGCGACCTACGGCATCGACACCACCGGGGTCTCAGCGGTGGTCAAGCAAGCACAGCAGTCGCTGGCCATTCGCGGCACCTTGGTTGCTCTCGGTCTCGGTGCCGAGGAGTACGCGATCGATGCCATCGACCTGTTGCAGAACGGCAAGATCATCCGCTCCTCCATCGAGGGCGAGTCCGACCCGCAGGAGATGATCCCCCGGCTCATCGCGATGCGTGCCGCGGGTGACTTCGACGTCGACGACCTCGTGACGACCTATCCCTTCGAGCAGCTCCAGCAGGCCATCGACGACGTCGCCTCGGGAGCGGTCGTCAAGCCGGTGCTGGTGTGGTGACGACGACCTCGGCCATGTCGACCACGCGCTGGTAGCCCAGAGCTTCGTAGATCTTGTTGGACGTCGGGTTCGCCTGGTCGGTGAAGAGACAGGCCAGGTGGCCGGCTGCCACGATCCGGCGCGAGAGCTCGGCGACCGCGGCGCTCGCGTACCCGCGGCCCCGGTGCTCGCGCGGGGTGTAGACCGGGCCGACCCGGACCACACCGAACGCCGCCTGACTGTGTCCGGTCAGGTGCACCACCACTCCCCCGACCTCCCACAGCCACACCAACGACTCGGCGATGCGCTCGGACACCTCGTCCCGCGAGGACGCCCGGGTCACCTCAGGCTCGACGTGTCGGCCGGCCTGCTCCTCGGCGTCGGCGTGGAACTGCTCGAACCACCGGGTGGCGAGCCCGAGGTCGGCCTCGGTGGCGACTCGTAGCCGCCCGACCACCGGCCCCTCCACCGGGCTCGGGGGCACCAGACCAGCCAGTTGAAACAAGCGGGTATGCACCGCAACCTCAGCTCTGCCGCCGCGCAGTCGAGCTGTTTCCTCGGCAAGCTGCATCACCCCGGGAAGGGCGCCGTTGGCCGCCGGCACGTCCTCGCCGCGCTCGTGCAAGGCCCGCGCGAGGGCGACCGCGGCACTGTCGGGCATCGGCAGCAGGTAGAGCGGGTGGGGCGCGAACGGGGCAGTCCGCATCGCCGCCCCCACCACCTCGCGGCCCTGGTCCCGCACCACGACCCACCAGGGCGTCAGCCCCGGCACGAGCCGCGTGCGGACCACCATCCGCTCGGTCACCGAGGCCATCACCGTGCCGATCACCGGGTCCGCTGCCAGGTGGGGTCCGGCCTCCTGGAGGAAGCCAGCAGGGTCGGCGTGGAACTCGAGGTGAAAGGCGTCGTCGGGCATAGCGGCATCCGATACGACAGCGCCCTACCGGCGCAACTAGGATTTCCCCATGATCGAGACCCCCGCAGGCCAGACCCCGGACCCGACGAGCACAGCGGGGTCCCCCGCCGTCGCCGTCGTCGTACCGGACAAGCCGGCACTCGAGGGTCTGGAGGCCAAGTGGTCGCAGCAGTGGAAGAGCCAGGACACCTACGGCTTCGACCGCACACAGCCGCGGGAGAACGTCTACTCCATCGACACGCCGCCGCCCACCGTGAGCGGCAGCCTGCACGTCGGTCACGTCTTCTCCTACACCCACACCGACCTCATCGCCCGCTACCAGCGGATGCAAGGCAAGTCCG
>JBAVCA010000444.1:0-3839 GCA_049586475.1 Nocardioides sp. | reverse complement strand
GTCATGGACGTCTACAACATGGGCTGGCACAACTACCTCACGCAGCGCGAGACCGACGAGAAGCGTCGCAAGCGGGAGCGGGCCAACACCGAGACCAAGGCCAAGACGCTCACCGACCAAGCCAACCGGATGCGCGCCAAGGCCTCGAAGGCCCAGGCCGCGCAGTCGATGCTCAAGCGCGCCGAGAAGATGATGTCCGGCCTCGAGGGCGAGCGTCAGGCCGACAAGGTCGCCCGGATCAAGTTCCCTTCTCCCGCGGCCTGCGGCAAGACGCCGCTCATGGCGGCAGAGCTCTCGAAGTCCTACGGGTCGCTCGAGGTCTTCACCGACGTGGACCTGGCGATCGACAAGGGCTCCCGGGTGGTGATCCTGGGCTTCAACGGCGCCGGGAAGACCACGATGCTCCGCATCCTGGCCGGCGTCGACCAGCCCGACACCGGGCGCGTCATCGCCGGTCACGGGCTCAAGGTCGGCTACTACGCCCAGGAGCACGAGACCCTCGACACCGACCGCACGGTCCTGCAGAACATGCAGAGCGCGGCACCGCAGCTCACCGACACCGAGGCCCGTTCGGTGCTCGGCTCCTTCCTGTTCTCCGGCGACGACGCGAACAAGTCCGCCGCGGTCCTCTCCGGTGGCGAGAAGACTCGTCTGGCCCTGGCCTCGCTGGTCGTCTCCAGCGCCAACGTCCTGCTGCTCGACGAGCCCACCAACAACCTCGACCCCGCCTCGCGCGAGGAGGTCCTCGAGGCGATCCGCAGCTACGAGGGCGCCATCATCCTGGTCACCCACGACGAGGGTGCGGTGCGCGCGCTGGAGCCCGACCGGGTGCTGCTGCTGCCTGACGGCGACGAGGACCTCTGGAACGACGGATACGCGGATCTCGTCTCGTTGGCATGATCCCCGCGCCTCGGAGTCCGTCGTACCCGCTGCCTAGACTCCAGGCATGACTCCCGAGACCCTCGCTGAAGCAGGACTTCGCTACCAGGTCGACGGTGCGGTGGCGACGATCACCTTGGACCGTCCCACGTCGCGCAACTCCCAGACCCCCACGATGTGGCGCACGCTGGCTGCCTTGGGTGAGCAGCTCTCGGACGAGGTTCGCGTGGTCGTGGTGCAGGGGGAGGGATCCACGTTCTCTGCCGGCCTCGACCGCAACCTGCTGACCCCTGGAGGCAGTGCAGGGCAGGAGAGTGTCGCCGACCTGCTGACGCTTCCCGATGACGAGATCTCCGCGACGATCCGGTCCTACCAGGACGGATTCGTGTGGCTCCAGGACCCACGGTTCATCTCGATCGCGGTGGTACGTGGCTACGCCATCGGCGCCGGCTTCCAGCTCGCCCTGGCTTGTGACTTGCGGGTGCTGGCGGACGATGCCCAGCTCTGCATGAAGGAGTCGGCCTTGGGTCTGGTCCCTGACCTCGCGGGAACAAAACCGCTGGTCGAGGCGGTTGGCTACGCGAGGGCGTTGGAGATCTGCGCCACGGCACGGATGGTGGGTGCTGCCGAGGCCGTCAGCATCGGCCTCGCGCTGACCGCCGTGCCGGAGCCTGAGCTCGACCGCGTGGTGGCCGACCTGGTGGCCGCCCTCACCGCACCCCTCCCGGGTGCGGTCCGTGAGACGAAAGCGCTGCTGGTGGGAGCCGCGGGGCGTGACCTGGACGAGCAGTGTCGCTTGGAGCGAGAAGCCCAGGCCCGCCGATTCCGAGAGCTCTCCGCCCTGATGACCCCCACCGCCTGAGCTCCGTTCGCCTGTCACAAGGAAGTGGACCCGTGTCCTCCATGCATCCCAACGCCGCGGCGTGGCGGCACCTGCGTTCTGACCGGAGCGCAGTTTCCGGGCGGGTCGAACGCAAGACGGTCAGGCGCGTCCTGTCCTTCGCCCGGCCCCACCGGCGCTTGATCTCGCTGTTCCTCGCGATCACCGTGATCGACGCCGCGATGGTGGTCGTGCTGCCGCTCCTGGTGAAGTACGTCGTCGACGAAGGCATCGTCGCCGGCGACAAGAGTGTGGTGCTGACCAGCGCGGTGCTGATGGCCGGGGTCGCGGTGTTCACCGCGGGTCTCGCGATCCTGGGGGGATGGTTCTCCTCACGGATCGGGGAGGGTCTCATCTACGACCTGCGCACCCAGGTGTTCGGCCACGTACAACGTCAGTCCCTGGCCTTCTTCACCCGCACCCAGACCGGCGCGCTGGTCTCCAGGCTCAACAACGACGTCATCGGCGCGCAGCGGGCCTTCACCTCGACCTTGGGCAGCACGGTGTCCAACACCATCGCGGTGGCCGTCGTCGGCATCACGATGATGTTCTTGAGCTGGCGGGTCACGTTGCTGTGCCTCCTGCTTTTCCCGATCCTGTTCTTCGTCTCGCGCTGGGTCGGCGCGCGGCTCGCCGGCCTCACTCGCCGCCAGATGGACGGCAATGCAGACCTCGGCAACGTGATGACCGAACGGTTCAACGTCGGTGGGGCGATGCTGCTCAAGCTTTTCGGGCGTCGTGGCGAGGAGGACGTCCTCTTCGGCGAGAAGGCGGCGACGGTGCGCGACCTGGGCATCCGGATCTCTCTGATCACGCGCGTCTTCGGGGCCGCGATGACGCTGATGCCGGCCCTGGCGACCGCGCTGGTGTACGGCGTCGGGGGCTACCTGGTGATCAACAGCGAGCTGACGCTGGGCGCCCTGCTGGCTCTCGCTACCCTGCTGCTGCGTCTGCTCGGGCCGCTGCAGGGGCTGTCCAACGTGCGCATCGACGTGATGACCGCGATGGTCAGCTTCGAGCGCGTCTTCGAGGTCCTCGACCTCCCCTCGCTCGTGCAGGAGAAGCCGGACGCGATCGTGCTCCCGGCGACGGCGTCCCGACTGGAGTTCGACGCCGTGTCGTTCACCTACCCGCAGGCAGACGAGGTCTCCCTGGGCTCTCTTGAGGCGCTGGCCCGCACCGAGTCGCGCGAGCACGCGCAGGTCCTCACCGAGGTCGGGTTCGTGGCCGAGCCGGGTCAGATGGTCGCCTTGGTCGGTCCCTCCGGTGCCGGCAAGACGACGATCACCCATCTCGTCGCCCGGCTCTACGACGCCAAGTCCGGCGCGGTGCGCGTCGGCGGTCATGACGTACGAGACGTGAGCCTGCAGTCGCTCGAGGATGTCGTGGGGTACGTGACCCAGGACGCTCACATGTTCCATGACACCATCCGCGCCAACCTCGTCTACGCCCGACCGGGTGCCAGCGACGAGCAGATCTGGGACGCGCTGGCAGCCGCCCAGGTCGACCGGCTCGTACGCGACCTGCCCGATGGTCTCGACACCGTGGTCGGGGACCGGGGATACCGGCTCTCCGGTGGAGAACGTCAGCGGGTGGCCATCGCTCGGCTCCTCTTGAAGGCGCCGTCCATCGTGGTGCTCGATGAAGCCACCGCACACCTCGACAGTGAGTCGGAGGCTGCCGTGCAGCGGGCCCTCGATGCGGCTCTCGAGGGGCGCACCTCGCTCGTGATCGCGCACCGGCTCTCGACGGTGCGCAACGCGGACCAGATCCTCGTCCTCGACGACGGGCGGATCGTCGAGCGCGGCACCCACAGCCAGCTGCTCGCTCGGGAGGGGTTGTACGCCGACCTCCACCGCACCCAGTTCTTCACCGACGAGGTTGCGCCGGACCCGGTGTAGCCCAGCCGCCGGGGTCAGCCCTTGCGCTGGTAGCCGGCTGGGACGTTGGTCTGTCGCACCTTGACCGGACGCTGCGGGCGGTGCGGCCGCTCCCCACGCGGCCCGCGCCGACGCTCGTCATAGGCCAGGTAGCCGAAGCCGAAGAGGGCGAGCAGGCCGAAGAACCACCACTGGAGGCC
>JBAVCA010000443.1:0-5500 GCA_049586475.1 Nocardioides sp. | reverse complement strand
GACGAGTGCGTCGACTGCGGTGCCTGCGAGCCGGTCTGCCCGGTCGAGGCCATCTTCTACGAGGACGACACCCCGGAGGAGTGGAAGGACTACTACACCGCGAACGTCGACTTCTTCAAGGACATCGGCTCGCCCGGTGGTGCCGCGAAGATGGGCGAGATCGACCACGACCACCCGCTGATCGCCGCCATGGAGATCCAGGTCCACGACGAGTGACCAGCCGCGGCAACTGACGACGGGCGATGACGATCGAGGGATCACCGAGCGCGCTCTCCCAGCGGCTGCCGACCGCGGTGCAGACCACGATCGCCGGCATCCGTGAGCGCGCAGCCGCCGCCGGTCCGGTCGTGGACCTCTCGATCGGCGCACCGATCGACCCCACCCCCGAGGTCGTGCGCCGAGCGCTGGGCGCCGCGGCCGACTCGCCGGGCTACCCCCTGACGGTGGGCCGGGTCGACCTACGGCTCGAGGTGGTGGCCTGGCTGGGCCGCGCGCACGGAGTCACCGGGCTGGGAGAGTCCCAGGTGCTCCCGGTGATCGGCACCAAGGAGCTCATCGGCTCCCTGGCTCTGCACCTGTCCCTGGGCCCTGCCCACACGATCGCCTACCCGCGCCTGGCCTACCCGACTTATGCGGTGGGAGCCGCGCTCGTCGGAGCCCGCGGCGTGGTGGCCGACGACGTGGCCGACCTCGAGACGCTGGCCGCACAGGGGAGCACCCCCAGCCTGGTCTGGATCAACTCCCCGGCCAACCCGACCGGACGTGTGCTGGCTCCGGAGGCGTTGCGCGCGATCCTGGCTTGGTGCCGAGAGCACGACGCCCTGCTGGTCTCTGACGAGTGCTATCTCGACCTCGGCTGGGAGGAGATTCCGACCAGCGTGCTGCACCCCGACATCTGCGGGGCCAACCACGACGGGCTGCTCGCGCTGCACTCGCTCAGCAAGCGCTCCAACCTGGCCGGCTACCGGATCGGCTTCGTCACCGGGGACCAAGCGATCGTCGCCGAGCTGGCTGCGGTGCGCCGCAACCTCGGGCTGCAGCTGCCCGGCCCGCAACAGAGCGCCGCGATCGCCGCCCTGAGCGACGACGAGCACGTCGCACGACAGCGTGAGCGCTACTCCAGGCGGCGGGACCTCCTGCGCCCGGCGCTCGAGACAGCCGGGTTCACCGTCGACCACAGCCAAGCCGGCCTCTACCTCTGGGCCACGCGTGGCGAGCCGTGCGAGCAGAGCATCTCGATGCTGGCCGACCTCGGCATCGTGGCGGTCCCCGGTCACCAGTACGGCCCGTACGGCGCCGAGCACGTCCGCTTCGCGCTCACCGCTCCCGACGCCGACGTTGCGTCGGCGGCGCAACGTCTCAGCACCATCACAGCGAAGGCACCCTGATGACCACACCCCAGATGCAGGCCCAGTTGCAGGCTGGCACTGCCAACCCGATGGCCCAGGTGGTCCGTTCGCTTGCCCACCCCAGTACCGACCCGCCGAGCCTCGTCGCCCGAGCCCGGGCGGCGTTGGCGTGGGAGGGCAGCGACTTCCTCGTCAGCCTGCAGGGCTACGAGGAGCTGATGGACACCCTCGAGGTCGCCGGGGACCTGGACGCGCTGGTGCGCATCGGTGACCCGACTTCGCCGCCGCTGGGCCTGCTGCGGGCCATCAACTCCTCCCAGATCGGGCTGCGGGTGACCCGGATGGCCAGCGTGGCTGCCCCCTGGCGCTGGGTTCGGGTCGGAGAGGGCACCGCCGAGCTCGCCGGCGTCGCGCTGCGCCAACAGGCCTACGCCGATGTGGTGGGGGCACTCGGTCGAGCCGGCCTGACCTTCCGAGTGCTCGCCGACGACACCCCCGTCGAGGAGGTCCTCGCGACCGGCCGGGCGCTCGGCTCCGCGGTGATCGACGTCGACGAGCTCGTGGCGGCCCCGGACGCGGTCGCGGTCGAGGGCTACCTCGACCACCAGGACGGGCTTGTCTACGGGCTGGTCTCACGTGAGCAACGACCCAGCGAGGCGAAGGACATCGACGTGGTCTGGCTCTCGATGCGGGCGCCGCGTGAGTCGGCGGGCACGCTGATGCAGGCCCTGGAGCAAATCAGCACGCTGGGGCTCAACCTCGACTTCCTGCACAGCGACCCACGCGAGCCTGAGCACCACGATTTCTTCCTCGGATTCCGCTCAGGTTCCGACAGCCTCGCTGCTCTACAAGGTGCGCTGGCCGACGTGCACTTCACCAGCCGCGTGCTGGCCTCGTTCGCACTCGCGCCGACCCCGGAGAGCGCCAGCTCATGAACGAGGTGACAGGTCGGCCGACGGTCGCCTACCTCGGCCCCTCGGGCACCTTCACCCACCAGGCTGTCCTGGCGCTGTGCCCGGACGCCGACGCGGCCCCGGTCGGGTCTCAGGCCGAGGCGCTGGGCCAGGTGGAGGCCGGGCGAGCGGAGTACGCCGTGCTGCCGATCGACAACTCGGTCAACGGCGTCGTGGTCCCCACCCTCGACAGCCTGCTGGAGCGTCCGACACTCTCGATCGTCGACAGCGCGGTCGTGCCGATCTCCTTCGATGCCTTCACCCGCGACGCGGGCGTCGAAGCACATGTCGTGGTGAGCCACCCGCACGCCCTGGCCCAGTGTCGAGGCTGGATCGAGCAGCGCGGGCTGCTGACCCGCGAAGCCGTGTCGACCGCCGCCGCCTGTCGCGACCTGGTGGCGGGCGAGATCGGGATCGGCCCGGCGATCTGCGCGAGCCTCTACTCCCTCGACGTCCTCGAGAGGGCCGTCGAGGACAACGCGGCGGCGTTCACCCAGTTCGCCCTCATCTCCACCGGTGCCTTGCCGCACCGTCCCGTCGCGGCCGCCGGCGACGACGGCCTGCTCGTGGTGATCCTTCCCGACAACAACGTGCCGGGAATCCTGCGGCGGCTGCTGGGGGTTCTGGAGGACCGCGGGATCAACATGACCAACTTGGTGACCCGTCCGGTGCCGGCCACCCCGGGCCGCTTCGTCTTCCTGCTGTTCCTCGCCGGCTCGTTCACCGCTGACGACTTCGCCCCGATGCGCGAGGAGTGGGCCGCCCTCGGGGCGACTGCGCGCGCAGTCGGTCGGATCGCCCCACTGGCCGACCTGGCCGACCCCAGGGGGAGCCGATGACCTTCGCCCGCACCTGCGTCGTCGGCGCGGGGCTGATCGGCGGATCGGTGGCCCGCAGGCTGATGGCGCTCGGCGTGGACGTCGTGGTCGTCGACCCTGACCCGGCCACCCTCGAGCACGCCGCAGGGGTCGGGCTTGCCACGGCACCAGCGGTCCCGGCAGACCGCGACCTGGTCGTGCTGGCGGCGCCGCTCCACGTCCTGTCCGCAGTGATGGTCGACGTGGCCGCAGCAGCTCCGGACGCGGTGGTCGTCGACCTGGGGAGCGTGAAGCAGGTCCCCGCGACCGCAGCCGCGAACGCGGGCTTGGCCGAGCGCTACGTGGGTGCGCACCCGATGGCCGGCACCGAGCACTCCGGGTTCGCCCACTCGGCGGACGACCTGCTGGTCGGCGTCACGTGGGCGGTGACCCACGGTGTTGCTCCCGGGGCGGCTGCCACGGTGGCCCGGGTCGTGGGCTGGGTGGCTGAGACCTTCGAGGCCGAGGTCGTGGTCCTCGACGCGGTGGCGCACGACCGCAGCGTCGCTCTGGTCAGCCACGGCCCGCACGCGGTGGCCCACGCGCTGCTCAGCGTCGCCGAGTGCTCCCCCGATGCAGGGGTCGCCTCCCACTTGGCGGCCGGCAGCTTTCGCGACGGCACCCGGGTAGCCGGGCGCAATGCAGCGCGCACCGGCAACATGCTCGCCGAGAACGCCGCCGCCCTCGGCCCCGTGCTCGACGAGGTCATCGCTGAGCTGACCGGACTGCGCGCGGACCTGACCGATCCCGTCGCACTCCGAGTCCGGCTGGAGCGGATCGAGGAGGCAGCGGGCACCGTCCGCCACGCAGAGACACCCTTCGAATCGTGCGCGTCGTTGGTCGACCTGGTCGAGTCCAGCCGCGCGAGCGGCAGGGCGGTCGTCGTACGGCTCCGTGACGGGGAGCTCGAGACAGCGACTCCCGCCGGCAGAAAGTCAGAATGAGCCAGTTCCAGGTCAGCCGGACCGACCTCACCCGGACCCGACTGGTCGAAGACCTGTCGATCGCCGACGAGCAGATGCTGCCCGACGGTGAGGCGCTCGTCCGGGTCGACCGGTTCGGGTTGTCGGCCAACAACGTGACCTACGCCGTGCTGGGCGAGCGGCTGGGATACTGGCGATTCTTCCCGGCCCTCGACGACGCTGCTGGCCAGTGGGGGGTGATGCCGGTGTGGGGCTTCGGTGACGTGATCGCCTCGCGCGCCGACAACCTGCGCGAGGGTGAGCGGCTCTTCGGCTATTTCCCACCGGCTACGCACCTGCGCCTGCGCCCTGAGGGCCGGCCCGGCCAGCCGGTCCGCGACGGCACCCCGCACCGTGCCGAGCTGCCGGGCAGCTACAACTCCTACCTGCGAGTGCTCGAGGAGGCCGGTTACGACCCGGCTGACGACGACCTGCGGATGCTGCTGTTCCCGCTGCACATCACCGCGTGGGCGCTGTGGGAGCAGCTGCGCGGCGAGGAGTGGTACGGCGCCGAGCAGGTGGTGATCGTCTCGGCCTCGTCCAAGACCGCCCTGGGGGTGGCTCACGCCCTACGCCTCGACGACACCTCACCCCGGGTCGTGGGCATCACCTCGCCTGGCAACCGCGCCTTCGTCGAGGGCCTCGGTCTCTACGACGACGTGCTCGAGTACGACGCCGTCGAGGCCGCGCTGGCCCACCGACCCAGCGTCGTGGTCGACATGTCCGGCAACCGTGCCGTGCTCGGCGGGCTGCACCGCCACCTGGGCGAGGACATGCGGCGCTCGCTGAACGTCGGACTGACCCACTGGGAGGAGTCCGGCGGCGGCGGGTCGGACCTGATCCGCGAGCGCAGCGAGATGTTCTTCGCGCCCAGCGTGATCACCGCCCGCCACCAGGAGTGGGGCGCCCACGAGTACGGCCGTCGCACGAGCGCGTTCCTCTCCGGCGCGCTGGAAGCCGGCCGTGACTGGCTCCGGGTCGAGCGCTCCGAGGGGCTCGAGACCCTGGACGCGCTCTACAGCGCCGTTCGCGACGGGTCGGCCGCCCCGGAGGCCGGGTTCGTCATCGCTCCGTGACTCGGTACCGCTCGCGAGGTCAGCTGAAGACGTCGATGTGGACGTGGTCGCGGTGCTCGAGGATGGCCGGATCGCCGGGGCCGGTCGGGGCCCGGTAGTCACGCCAGGTCTCGTCGCTGCCGGCCCGCCAGATGCGGTCGTCGAAGATCACGGTCTGGACCCCGAGCCGGTCGGCGTGGGCGACGGCGTACTGCGCGAGGCCCCAGCCGCGCTGCTGGTTGACATCACTGACCGGGCGGAAGAAGACGTCGACGGCCCGCCCGTCGTAGTGGGTCGAGCCCTCCATGTGCCCGTCGCGGACGC
>JBAVCA010000442.1:0-1551 GCA_049586475.1 Nocardioides sp. | reverse complement strand
CGGGGTCGACGACTGGGGGCTCGGGCGGTTGTTGTCCGCGGGTCGGTTGCGGCGGATGGTGGCCTCCTACGTCGGAGAGAACAAGGAGTTCGCCCGGCAGTACCTCTCCGGCGAGCTGGAGGTCGAGCTGACGCCGCAGGGCACGCTGGCCGAGCGGATGCGGGCCGGCGGGTCCGGCATCGCGGCTTTCTTCACTGCGACCGGCGGCGGCACGCAGGTTGCCGAAGGTGGACTTCCCTGGCTCTACGACGCGGCTGGCGAGGTGGTGAGGTCCTCGCCGCCGAAGGAGACCAGGGACTTCGTCGTCGACGGGGTCGTTCGGGAGTTCGTGCTGGAGGAGGCGATCGTCGCCGACTACGGCCTGGTGCGCGCCTGGAAGGGCGACCGACACGGCAACCTCGTCTACAAGGACTCGGCGCGGAACTTCAACCCGCTCGCCGCCATGTGTGGACGCACGACGATCGCCGAGGTCGAGCACCTCGTCGAGCCGGGTGAGCTGGAGCCCAACGACGTCCACACCCCGGGTGTCTACGTGCAGCGCGTGGTCGAGCTGACCCCCGATCAGGCTGCCGACAAACGGATCGAGCGGATCACCGTGAGGAGTCGAGGATGAGCTGGACGCGTGAGGAGATGGCCGCCCGAGCGGCCGCCGAGCTGAGCGACGGCTCGTACGTCAATCTCGGGATCGGGTTGCCGACGCTGGTGCCCAACTACGTGCCCGACGACGTCGAGCTCGTCCTGCAGTCGGAGAACGGCGTGCTCGGGACCGGGTCCTACCCCTACGAGGGCGAGGAGGACCCGGACCTGATCAACGCCGGCAAGGAGACGGTGACGCTGCGTCGAGGCGCCTCGATCTTCGACTCCGCTACGTCGTTCGGGATGATCCGCGGCGGCAAGATCGACGCCGCGATCCTCGGTGCGATGCAGGTCTCGGCTGCCGGCGACATCGCCAACTGGATGATCCCCGGCAAGATGGTCAAGGGGATGGGCGGCGCGATGGACCTGGTCCACGGCGCCAAACGGGTGATCGTGCTGATGGAGCACGTGGCCCGCGACGGCGGCTACAAGATCGTCGATGAGTGCTCGTTGCCCTACACCGGTAAGAAGGTGGTGCAACGCATCATCACCGACCTCGGCGTCATCGACGTCGTGCCGCCCGGCGAGGGCGGAGGCCTCCGACTCGTCGAGCTGGCGCCCGGGGTCAGCGAGGACGAGATCCGGGAGAAGACCGAGCCACCGCTGCTCGTCGGCTGAGTGACACGACGACGGTCTCTGGATAGCTGGGCCCCTTGGACCAACAATGGTGAGTGATCCCCACCGTGATCGCGCGAGCTGCGCCGACCTGCGGCCGCTCCACACCTGCCGGAGGTCGTCTGGTCCCGAGCGGCTGAACACGGGCCACTGACCCTGGGCGTTGCTCACGTGGGGAGTCTCACCCGAGGTGATCGCCACGTTGCGGCTTCCTGGATCGCACATCGACGCCGTAGTGAGTAGGTTGAGTCATCTTTGCTCCACCGAGGAAAGGCAACACGATGACCCAGAGCCCTCCAA
>JBAVCA010000441.1:0-12736 GCA_049586475.1 Nocardioides sp. | reverse complement strand
TATTTGGCGATCACCGTTGCGAAGAGGTTGGGCGGCTCGTGGCCGTAGTGCCAGGTCGGGATCCCCAGGGTCTCTGTGGCCGTCGTCAACCCGACGAGCGACGCGCGAGCCGCCCCTACCCACGCATCGATGGACGGCTGGAACGACGGGACCGCAGCCAAGGCTGAGAGCGCTCCCTGCAGTGCAGCGGCGGGCTCGGCGGCGAGGCGGGCACCCAGGTTGGCCGCCTCCATGGCGCCGGGCCCGCCGCCGGTCGCCACGACGAGCTGCGTGCCGAGCAGCGATCCGAGACGTGCGGCCTCCGCGTAGCCGAGCTCACCTCGCTGCAGCGCGTGACCGCCCATGA
Organism: Nocardioides sp.; assembly: GCA_049586475.1. Taxonomy (GTDB): domain Bacteria; phylum Actinomycetota; class Actinomycetes; order Propionibacteriales; family Nocardioidaceae; genus Nocardioides. The sequence goes on along the minus strand of JBAVCA010000441.1, from coordinate 12,390 downwards.
CGCCGACCACTCGTCGCCCGTGCACCCACGTCGCGAGCGCCTCGTCGATGGCGTGGTCGTGCAACGCGGCCGCGAGGGCGTCGTCCCGACCTCCGCGCTGCTGGGTCCAGGCGTAGGTGCGCCCGTCGAGAGAGTCGGCGTAGCGAGCGGCGTCGAAGAGCTCGTCGGCGGTGTAGAGACCCGGGCGGTAGACGTCGAGCGGGGACGTGCCGACGTCAGGGAGCACCAGAGCGCCCGCGGACTCGAGCCGGTGCTCCGTGCCGGCGTCGAAACGACATCCGAGGAAGGTCGCCCCGGCGACCTCGCGGGCGAGGAGGTCGGCACCTCTTCCGCGTAGGTCGAGAGCGTGGACTCGCCACGTCCGCAGCGTCGAGGTGCCCGCAGCGAGGCGTCGGTCCAGGTCCTCGGTCGTTTCCACCCTGACGATCCGCCCGCGCGTGCGTTTCACGGTGCCAGACTAGGTCGTCATCGCACGCAGACGACTAGAACGCGTGCGCTAGCAGGTCGCCGAAAAGTTCCTGATCATCCGCGGCCTCGAGCCCTTTCTTGCGGAACCAGCCGCAGATGTTGGTGCAGTCCCGCATCAGGAAGTCCATCGCGTTGACGTTGCCCACCAGGTCGACGACCTGAGGTAGGTCGATGATCACGAGCCGCTCGCCGGCCGCCAGGATGTTGTAGGCAGACAGGTCGCCGTGGACCAACCCGGCCCGCATCATCGTAGCCATCGCGTGGCGGACCTGCTCGAAGTACGACGTCAACAGGTCGGGCTCCGGGCGCGTCTGGGCGAGTCGTGGAGCGGTCTCGCCGTCGACGCTGATCCACTCCATCAGGATCTCGGTCCCGTCGATCTGCACCGGGTAGGGCACCGGGAGCCCGAGCCTCCACAGGCGCTGCAGGGCGTCCCACTCCGAGACGGCCCACTCACCGGCTGCCACGATCTTGCCGAAGGTCGACTTGCGCTTGACGGCGCGTTCGTCGCGCGAGCGTCTCATCGAGCGGCCCTCGGTGTAGCTGGCCGAGCGGTGGAACGTGCTGTGCTCGGGGGAGCGGTAGCGCTTGGCGGCCATCACCACGCCGCCGTCGGGGTCGAGCGGATCGGCTCGTTCCAGGAGGAAGACGTCGGCTTCCTTGCCCGTCTTGAGGATGCCGAGGTCGGTGTCGATGGCGCCCCTCGACGTCACGACCCAGTCGGGACGGGGCTCGGGCCCGCGAGAGAGCGGCTCGACGTCGAGCCAGGTCGACCAGCGCTGGTGCGGGTCGAGGTCGTCGTAGGGGGTGAAGTCGAAGGCGAAGGCGGGATCAGCAGGGTGGTCCGAGGCAGTCATCGGTGGTGGTGCTCTTTTCATGGAGGAGACGGGCGGCGGGCAGGCCGGGGACAGTCGTGGACATGTCAGCTCCTCTCGACGAGCACCGGCTGGTCCGGTGTCTGGCCACCAGGCTGGACGAGGGGGTCCGAGGGCGCAACCCATTTAGGCCCGACGGGGGTCTGCCCACGCGGGCCATGCGGCGCTCGCACGCGACCACCGGACCTACACTCCAGTAATGCCCTTCCCTCGACGCGTGGTGAGCGTGCGATCGTCCATCGCCGCGGTCGGTCTCGTGGCGCTGGCCGGGCTCCTGCCCAGCAGTGCAGTCGCCGGCACCGAGCCCCTGCCGGCCACTGCTGGCGCTGCGACACCGCGCACCCCGTCCGCAGGCGGCATCGGCGACGGCTACTGGCCGTTGGACGGCAATCGCGGGATCGACGTCGTGCACTACGACATCGACGACACCTACGACTTCGCATCCGGACGCCTCGAGGGCTCGACCAAGCTGACGGTGCGCGCCACGGAGTCGCTCAGTGACTTCCAGCTCGACTTCTTGCTCCCGGTCACCTCGGTGCTGGTCGACGGCGTCCCAGCCAGGTTCTCCCGTCCCGACCTCCACGAGCTCCGGATCACTCCGGCCGTCTCACTGACCGACGGCGCGCGCTTCACCGTGATGGTCGAGTACGCCGGTGAGCCCGGCTCGCTCGCCTATGCGGGCGAGCGCAACTGGGCAGCCGACGCCCGCGAAGTCGTCACGATGAACGAGCCACACATGGCGCCGTGGTGGTTCCCCTCCAACGACCATCCCACCGACAAGGCGCGCTTCGACATCACCATCACCGGTCCCGCCACCCACCGGGCCGTCGCCAACGGGCTGCTCGTCGATCGCAGCGTCGACGGCGACCGCGCGACCACCCACTGGCGCGCCAGGGACCCGATGGCCCCCTACCTGGCCTTCTTCGCACTGGGGCGCTACCAGGTAGAGACCGGCGTCGAGAACGGGCTCCCGTGGTACGTCGCTGTGTCCCAGGAGCTGCCGGCGGACGAGCAGCGCGCGTCGATGCGCTCGCTCGAACGAAGTCCCGCGGTGACCGCCTGGCTGAGCAATCGGCTCGGAGCCTATCCGTTCGAGTCGACCGGAGGTCTCGCGACGTCTCTTGACCTTTACTTCGCCCTGGAGAACCAGACCCGTCCGACCTACGCCAACGGCTCGGCCCAGAGCCTGCCCACCATCGTGCACGAGCTGGCGCACCAGTGGTTCGGCGACTCGGTGTCGGTGCGCCGCTGGCGCGACATCTGGCTCAACGAGGGTTTTGCGACGTTCATGGAGTCCGCATATGCCGAGAAGCACGGAGGAGCGTCGGCCCAGAGCACGCTTCTCCGAACCTACGCCGCCACCCGCCACGACGACAGCTTCTGGCTGCTCGACCTCACCGACCCAGGTCCTTCTCACATCTTCGACAACGCGGTCTACGTGCGCGGCGGCATGGCGCTGCAAGCGTTGCGGCACCGCATCGGCGAGCGCGCCTTCTGGTCCACGATGCGCAGCTGGGTGAGCGACCGCCGTTACGGCAACGGCTCGGTGGGCGCGTTTCGTCAGTTGGCCGAACAGACCAGTGATGAGAACCTCGCCCGCTTCTTCCGGACGTGGCTGAGCGCTCCCCGGCCGCCGGCGCCCACCGAGGCCAACGGGCTGCGCTGAATCCTCAGCCGCCATCAGCCGTCTTGAGGCACCGAGCCGCGCGGGGATGCTGGTTGTGCCGCTGGTCCGGGAGGTGTCTGCGGATCGGTCGGCGCAGCCTCGAAGGGGCGGATCGTGATCGTGACGGGGCGACCAGGGCGGACGTGGCGGTGCGACCCGATGACGAGGGTGAAGGACTCCTCACCCTCCTCGGCCGGATTGCCGTCTTGATCCGCGGCGACCGGATCTTCGGAATCGGGGCGCAGCGTCACCTGCACCGCCACGGACCTGGTTCCCGGCGGGAACGTCACGGGGGTGCGCACGGGAACGACGTCGTCCTTGTCGGCGGTGCCATAGCTGTGGTGCACGACGGCGCGGATCGTCCGGCCCGAGACCTGGTCGAGCCGGAAGCGAACGGTGATGGTGCGCGGCTCCTCGGCCGGCTCATCGACCATGCGGTCGGTACCGCTCACCGTGGGTGCCGGGTCCCGATCGAGGATCACCACGGTGCTGGACGACGTGCCCGCCGGCACTCGGAGCCCGACGGGATTCACCAGGTCCAGGTCCCAGCGCTCCGAGGTCTGGTCGCGGCCGTCGCGAGGGACCTTCAGGGAGCCGGACGTGGTGAGCCTCCCGGCCTTGAACGTGGCGGGCACCGTGGCCAGGATGCGACCGGTCGCAGGACTGCGGAGCTGGACGTCGACCGCGGTGCTGCGTGCCGTCGGCTTGTCCAGCGTGAGCCTCCACCGCACCCGCCCTCCCTCGGGCACCCGGGCGCGGTCGACGTCGAGCGCCACGGTGGGAGTCGGAAAGCCAGGACGGCCCCGCTCGTCGAGTGCCGTGAAGCAGTACCCGCGCCGCCTCGCCTCCCTGACCACCACCGGCACGGCCGCGACCGATGCTGGTGAGTTGCGCACGCCGTCGTGCTGGAGCACGACGTTGCTTCGACCGGGTCTGAGCTGGGCGAGGATCGAGGCAGCGATGTCGGCACTCGACCCGCCCGCGTAGTCGCGAGGGTCGATGTCCCAGAGCACCGGGAGCAGCCCGGCGCGCCGTACCGCCTGGCGTACGCCGTCATCGATGGCGCCGTACGGCGGACGCATCAGGCGGGTCGGTCGGGTGCCGGCCCGACGCAGTGCCGAGTCGGTGGCGCGCAGGGTCTCGACGACCTGGTCGGGGCTCTGGGTCGTCATGTCGGCGTGGGCATAGCTGTGGTTGGCGATCAGGAAGCCGGAGCGGGCGACCATCCGGGCGGTCCTCGGGTTCGCGGCCACCCGTTGCCCGACCATGAAGAACGTTGCCGGCACCTGGGCGCGGCGGAGGATCCTCACGAGGTCCGGGGTGACCTGCGCCGACGGTCCATCGTCGAAGGTCAGCGACACGTAGCCCGAGCTGCAACCCCCAACACGCTCGTTCGTCGCTGCGGCTGCTCCGAGGGTGTCGGCGCCCAGAGGAGGAAACCAGGCCGTGGGAGCCAGTAGCAGAGTGACCATGAGCACCCGAGAACGTCGCATGCCTCAGCCTGGACCCTGACGTCTACGATCCGAGCCCGAATCGCCGAACCAGGTGCTCGGCCTTCCCTGCGAGAATGACCCGGTGAGCTCTCCCAGCACCGGTCCCAGCACCTACTCCGGGCCCCGCCCCAACCCCGAGTGCCGCGACGTGGTGGTGCTCGGCTCGACCGGTTCCATCGGCACCCAGGCCCTCGAGCTGGTGCGCGCCCATCCCGACCGGTTCCGCGTGGTGGGTCTGACTGCGGGCGGTTCACAGCCGGACCTCTTCGCCCAGCAGGTGCAGGAGTTCGGGCCGGCGTTCTCAGGGATGGGGGAGGAGGCCTCGGTGGAGGCCGCCGCCTACCCGTGCGACGTGGTGCTCAACGGCATCACCGGCGCAGTGGGGCTGCGTCCGACGCTCGCCGCCCTCGATGCCGGTACGACGCTCGCCTTGGCCAACAAGGAATCCCTGATCATGGGCGGTCCGCTGGTGCTGGAGCGGGCGAGGCCAGGTCAGATCGTGCCGGTCGACTCCGAGCACAGCGCGATCGCGCAGTGCTTGCGGGCCGGAGCTCCGCACGACGTACGGCGCCTCGTGCTGACAGCCAGCGGCGGCCCGTTCCGGGGGCGCAGCAAGGCCGAGCTCGAGGAGGTCACGCCGGAACAGGCGATGGCGCACCCGACCTGGGACATGGGCCCGGTGATCACGATCAACTCAGCGACCTTGGTCAACAAGGGCCTGGAGGTGATCGAGGCGCACCTGCTCTTCGGGATCCCTTTCGACCGGATCGAGGTGGTCGTGCACCCGACGAGCGTGGTCCACTCGATGGTCGAGTTCGTCGACGGGTCGACGCTGGTGCAGGCCAGCCCGCCGACCATGCTGATCCCGATCGCCCTGGGACTGGCCTGGCCCGATCGGGTGCCGAACGCCGCTCCGCCCCTCGATTGGACGAGTCCGGACACCTGGGAGTTCTTCCCGCTCGACGAGGAGGCGTTCCCAGCGGTCGCCCTGGCTCGGGAGGCGGGGGAGAGGGGCCGCACCGCGCCCGCGGTCTACAACGCCGCCAACGAGGTGTGTGTGGCAGCTTTCCGGGCCGGGAGGCTGGCCTTCACCGACATCGTGGGGCGCGTGGCCGACGTGCTCGCGGCCCACGACGTAGGCTCAGAGGGGTCCCTCACCGTCGATGACGTGCTTGCCGCTGACGCCTGGGCCCGCCACCAGACCTCCACCCTCGTTCCGGCCTGATCGGGAGCACATGTCCGTCCTTCTCTACACCCTCGGCATCGTCACCTTCTTCGTCGCCATCCTGGCCTCGATCGGGTTGCACGAGCTCGGACACATGATCCCCGCGAAGAAGTTCGGCGGAAAGGTCACGCAGTACTTCATCGGGTTCGGCCCGACCGTGTGGAGCAAGCAGGTCGGCGAGACCGAGTACGGCGTCAAGGCGATCCCGCTCGGCGGCTACGTGAAGATCGTGGGCATGCTGCCACCGGAGGCGCTCGACGTGGCCGACGAGGTCGAGGTGGACGGCTCCGGCAACCAGGTCGTGCGCGTGCGCAAGTCCAACACCGGGATGTTCACCCAGCTGATCTCGGACGCCCGCGCAGCCGAGTGGGAGCTGGTCAGGCCGGAGGACTCCGAGCGGCTCTTCTACAAGATGGCCTGGTGGAAGAAGGTGGTCGTGATGGCCGGCGGACCTTCCGTCAACATCGCCATCGCGTTCTTCCTGTTCTGGGGGGTCTTCGCCTCCTACGGTCAAGAGGTCGGCGCGGTCCCCGAGACCGGCCAGCCGGTGTTGGCGAGCGTCTCGAAGTGCGTGCTGCCCTACACCGAGGAGGGACGCCCGTGCACCGCAGAGGACCCGCCTTCCCCGGCGGCGGAGGCAGGGCTGCTGCCCGGCGACACCGTCACCAGCTTCAACGGCACGACCGTCACCGACTGGGACCAGCTGCGCGTCCTGATCCGCGACAACGCCGGCGGTGATGCCGAGATCGGTTACGTCCGCGACGGCGAGGCGCTGGTCGGCGCCACCAGCACGACCGTCCAGGCGCGCCCGACCTCCATGAGCGACGAGACGCTCACCCAGGTCGGTTTCCTCGGGGTGACGCCCACGTCGCGGACGGTCAAGGAGTACGGCGGTCCGATCTACACCTTGCGTCAGATGGGCACGATGACGCTCGACACCGCCCGGGCGCTGGTGACCCTTCCGGTCAAGGTCTTCGACGTCGGACAAGCGATCGTCGGGATCGAGGACCGTGCGATCGACAGCCCGGTCAGCATCGTCGGTGGTGGTCGGCTGGCAGGCGAGACGACTTCCTCGACCCAGCTCGACGTGGCCAAGAAGCTGGTGTTCCTGGTGCTGCTCGTGGCCGGGTTCAACTTCTTCATCGGCATGTTCAACTTCCTGCCGCTGCTGCCGCTCGACGGTGGTCACATCGCCAGCGCGCTGTGGGAGGCCGCCCGTCGCGGCTCGGCCCGCCTCCGCGGTCGTCCTGATCCGGGATACGTCGATGCCGCCAAGCTGTTGCCGCTCGCCTACGTCGTGGCGTCCCTGCTGCTGGTGATGGGCGTGGTGCTGATCATCGGCGACCTCGTGGTACCGCTGCACCTCGAGAGCTGAGGGCGGCGCAGCGTCCCTGCGGTACCGAAGCTCCGTCCCAGCGACGCACGAGCGTACCGCCGCACGTGACATCCGGCCCGTGTGGCCCGGTCACGGGGGCCGGGAGGTCCCCGACCTGCGCGCCTCCCGGTCGGTTTCGAGGTCGCAGTAGCCTGACCCCATGAGCACCCCGATCAGCCTCGGCATGCCCGAAGCGCCCCCGCCGGTGCTTGCGCCCCGTCGTCAGACCCGTCAGATCAAGGTCGGCAAGGTGGGCGTCGGCAGCGACTCACCGGTGTCGGTCCAGTCGATGACGACCACGCTCACCTCTGACGTGAACACCACCCTGCAGCAGATCGCCGAGCTCACCGCGACCGGATGCGACATCGTGCGGGTCGCCTGCCCCAGCCAGGACGACGCCGACGCCTTGCAGGAGATCGCCGAGCACTCGCAGATCCCGGTGATCGCCGACATCCACTTCCAGCCGAAGTACGTCTACGCCGCCATCGACGCCGGCTGTGCTGCCGTGCGGGTCAACCCCGGCAACATCCGCAAGTTCGACGACCAGGTCAAGCAGATCGCGGCCGCAGCCAAGGACCGGGGTACCTCGATCCGGATCGGCGTCAACGCCGGCTCCCTGGACCCGCGCTTGCTGGAGAAATACGGCAAGGCGACTCCGGAGGCGCTGGTCGAGTCGGCGGTCTGGGAGGCGGGCCTGTTCGAGGAGCACGACTTCCACGACTTCAAGATCTCCGTCAAGCACAACGACCCGGTCGTGATGGTGCGCGCGTATGAGCTGCTGGCCGAAGCCGGCGACTGGCCGCTGCACCTCGGTGTCACCGAGGCAGGCCCAGCCTTCCAGGGAACGATCAAGTCAGCCACGGCCTTCGGTGCCTTGCTGAGCCGGGGCATCGGCGACACGATCCGCGTGAGCCTCTCGGCACCACCCGTCGAGGAGGTGAAGGTCGGCATCCAGATCCTGCAGAGCCTCAACTTGCGGCCCCGCAAGCTGGAGATCGTGTCCTGCCCGAGCTGCGGCCGAGCGCAGGTCGACGTCTACACGCTCGCTGAGCAGGTGACGGCAGGCCTCGAGGGCCTCGAGGTCCCGCTGCGGGTCGCGGTGATGGGCTGCGTCGTCAACGGACCCGGCGAAGCCCGCGAGGCCGACCTGGGCGTGGCCTCGGGCAATGGCAAGGGCCAGATCTTCGTCAAGGGCGAAGTGATCAAGACCGTGCCGGAGTCGAAGATCGTGGAGACGCTGATCGAGGAAGCGATGCGCATCGCCGAGGGGATGGAGTCGGTCGAGGGCGCGGCGGCCGAGGTCAGCATCTCCTGAGGTTGGTTTCGGTCAGGTGAGGAGCGATGGGCGCACTGTCCCCTAGGCTGCGCAACGTGCCAGCCAGCCGACACGGGATCCGCGTGCTCGGCACCCCCGATCTCGAGCACTTCCTGACCCTGGCGAGCCGGGACCCGGTGGCCAACGTCTTCGCCCTCTACCGGGCCCGCACCACGAGCCTCGAGCCGCGCTGGCTCGGGGGAGAGATGTGGGGGCGTTTCCACGACGGTGAGCTGGTCGCGGCCTGTCATGTCGGAGCCAACCTGGTGCCGATCTGTTGCACCGAGGACGATGCTCGCGCGTTCGCCGAGAGAGCGCTCGCCCGAAGTCGCACCTGCAGCACGATCGTCGGTCCCCACGAAGCCGTGCAGGTCTTCTGGAACGTCGTGGCAGGCTCGTGGGGCCGACCACGTGACACCAGGTGGCGGCAGCCACACCTGGTGATCTCCGAGGATCCGCAGGTCGAGGCCGACCCGCTGGTACGGCGTACCGACCGCAACGACATGGCTTTGGTCTACCCCGCCTGCGTGGCGATGTATTCCGAGGAGGTCGGCGTCTCCCCGGAGTCCGGCGGCACCAGCGACCTCTACCGCGCGCGGGTCACCCAGCTGATGTCGCGCGGGTGGTCGTTCGCACGCTTCGAGGACGAGCAGCTCGTCTTCAAGGCCGAGGTGGCGTGCGCAACGGACGACGTCGCCCAGATCCAGGGGGTCTGGGTGCCGCCGGAGCGGCGCGGCGAGGGCCTGGCGATCGGCGGGATGGCCGCGGTCGTGCGTCTGGTACGGGCCGAGGTCGCTCCCACCGTGTCGCTGTACGTCAACGAGTGGAACCACCCCGCACGCCGCGCCTACAGTCGGGTCGGCTTCCAGGAGACGACTCGCTTCTCCACGATCATGTTCTGAATCGTCGCGCTCAGCACGGCGACCCACAGAGTGCATAGGATCGCGACGTGAGCATCCAGCGCAGCACCACGGTCCTGGCCGGCATCCTCGCGGTGAGCGGGTCCCTGCACCTGCTCAAGCCGCAGGCCTATCTCTCCATCATGCCGTCGTGGGTGCCCGCGCACCGTGAGGTGATCCTGGGCAGCGGGGTGGCCGAGCTCGCCCTCGGAGCTGGACTGCTGGCGCCGCGGACCCGGCAGGTCGCCGGGTGGGGAAGCTTCGCGCTGCTGCTGGGCGTCTACCCGGCCAACCTCAAGATGGCCAAGGACGCAGCAGCGGGAGGCAACACCGGGCTGAAGGTGGCGGCCATCGGCAGGCTTCCGCTGCAGTGGCCGATGCTCAAGATGGCGCTACGGGCCGCCCGGGGTTGAGCACGATCAGGCGTTGAGCGCGTCGACCAGGTCGGCGCGTACGCGAGTCATCCGCTTGCGGTTCGCGCCGAGGTCGGAACCGGCGTACGGCACCGACTCGGAGCGGAAGTGCACCACGGAGTCGGTGGCATCGATCTCGAACTCCACGGTGTCCTTCCACCGGATCACCCGGGTCTTGAAGATCGCCTTGACGTAGGTGTCCTCGCTCTCGGTGACCGAGGTCCGGGGGAAGTCGGCGATCACCTTCAGGACCGCCGCCAGAGCCTGGCTCGGCGTCCCCGCGAACGGGACCGGCTCCATGGCGCAGTACTGCTGCATGTCCAACGTCGACACGCACTTCTGCGAGCCGTCCGGGCAGGGGGTCAGGCGCTTGGCGACCATCGTCGTCTCTTCTCGGTCCGGGCCGCCCGTCGCGGCAGCCTCGGACCCGACGGTACCGGGGGGTTCCGCACCGTCCGTGGCGCAGCGTCAGTAGCGCGGCGTGGCACTGAGCTCCGAGGCGCGTTGGCACTCGCCCTCCGAGCAGCGCGCCACGGCCCCTCTCCTGGGACCGTAAGCCTCCAGCAGCAGGTCGGTGGACGACTCCCAGCTGAGCGAGCCGAAGAAGGAACCCACCCGGTAGGACCCGAACAGGCGGCCGCGGTCCGAGCGTTCCCAGACCTGGTTGGGTCCGATCCCGTCGGCGAGCAGGTGCACGGTGATGATCCGTCGCCCGGTGGGCGAGAACGCTGCCACCCGCTCGTCGCAGGAGCGCCACAGCACGCGCTGCGGACGGTGCAGCGGCGCTACCTGCGAGCACCCGCCGTCGTAGGGATCGCTGGTGAAGTAGGCCAACCGGTTGCTGCCGAGGTCGGCGGCGTAGGCCGGCATCGGGGTGATCCGCTCCCGAGTGCCCGCCCTCCAGTTGAAGTCGACCGCTCCTCTGTCGAAGCTTGCGACGACGACATGGTCACCATCGACGTCGAGAAGTCGGGGATAGGTTCGGAACGTACGAGAGGCGAGCAGTGAACCGTCGTCGGCTGAGCGGATGTCGAGCGCGGCGCGGCGATCAAGGTCCTGGATCACCGCCAGGGTGGCGCCGTCGTCCGAGAGCAGGACCTGGTCGTGGGTGCCCCTCATCAGGGTGCGCGGCGGGCTGCCCGGCGCGACCCGCACCGTGCGGTGCTTTCCGTTGCGCACGGTGTCGACCACGTATCCGTCGCCGGCTGGGCCCAGCAGGTGTGCGCGCTCGGCCCTGACCCGGACCCGGATGTCGCCGTCCACCACGGTGCGCCCCACCAGGTGCGGGACGGCGACGTCGGCGCCCCGCGGGAGCCGCTGCGGCTTGATGGTGGTCTCCTGCTCCGCAGCGGTCGCAGATGGCGCCGAGCCCGTGAGCGGGCCGAGCAGGGCAAGCACGGTCGTGATGCCGAGTGCGGCAGCGGTCTTCTTCATGATCAGTCTCTCCGAGATGGACGGGGTGCAGCCAGGCGCGCACCTGTTGGGTATACACCGAGAAGACGCGTCGGGATACGCGTTGGTTGCACGTGGCCTCGCACAAGTAGCCTCGCCCCATGATCTTGAGGATGTCGAGCCTGTTCGTGCGCACGCTGCGAGACGACCCTGCGGACGCTGAGGTGCCCAGCCACCGGCTGCTGGTCCGTGCCGGGTACATCCGGAGGGCAGCGCCGGGGATCTACACCTGGCTGCCGCTCGGGCTGCGGGTGCTGCGGAAGATCGAGGGCATCATCCGCGAGGAGATGGACCAGATCGGCGCCCAGGAGCTCTCCTTCCCGGCGTTGCTTCCCCGCGAGCCCTACGAGGCGACGAACCGCTGGACGGAGTACGGCGACGGCATCTTCCGCCTCCAGGACCGCAAGGGCGCCGACTACCTGCTCGGACCCACGCACGAGGAGATGTTCACCCTGGTCGTGAAGGACCTCTACTCGTCGTACAAGGACCTGCCCCTGTCGATCTACCAGATCCAGACGAAGTATCGCGACGAGGCGCGGCCGCGAGCCGGACTGCTGCGTGGTCGCGAGTTCGTGATGAAGGACTCGTACTCCTTCGACATCGACGATGCCGGACTCGATGAGAGCTACCAGAAGCACCGCGACGCCTACATCCGGATCTTCGATCGGCTCGGTTTCTCCTACGTCATCGTCTCAGCCCACTCCGGTGCGATGGGCGGCTCGCGGTCCGAGGAGTTCCTTGCCCGGCTCTCGATCGGCGAGGACACCTTCGTCCAGTGCACCGCGTGCGACTACGCCGCCAACGTCGAGGCGGTGCGGATCTCCATCCCTGAGGCGGTCGCCTTCGACGACGCGCCCGCAGCGCATGCCGAGCAGACCCCTGACACGCCGACGATCGCCTCGCTCGTCGATCACCTGAACGCGGCCTACGCACGCGACGACCGGCCCTGGGCGGGGGCCGACACACTGAAGAACGTGCTGCTCGTCCTCGAGCACCCCGACGGCAGCACCGAACCCCTCGCGATCGGCCTTCCCGGTGATCGGGAGGTCGACGAGAAGCGGCTCGAGGCTCAGGTCTACCCCGCTGAGTTCCGGCCCTTCGCAGAGAGCGACTTCGCGAGCTACCCCGATCTCGTCAAGGGCTACATCGGACCCGGGGTCCTCGGCGAGGAGTCGAAGACGGGAATTCGCTACCTGGTCGATCCCCGGG
>JBAVCA010000440.1:0-2718 GCA_049586475.1 Nocardioides sp. | reverse complement strand
GACCTGCACTACGCCAACGTGCTGTACTCCAGTCGTGCCGACGCACCGCGCTGGTTGGCCATCGACCCCAAGCCGGTCAGCGGTGACCCACACTACGAGGTGGCTCCGCTGTTGTGGAACCGGTGGGACGAGCTCGCCGGGGACGTCCGAGGTGGAGTGCGGCGCCGCTTCCACGCCAGCATCGACGCCGCTGGGCTCGATGAGGGCCGCGCTCGGGTCTGGGTGGTGGTCCGGATGCTGCACCTCGCCCTGTGGGAGCTCGAGGAGCATCCGGTCGGCGGCGCGAGCGCCCCGGACGGCGACCACCTCACCAGGTGCCTCACCCTCGCCAAGGCCGTGCAGGAGTGAACTCAGCGCACCGAGGCCCGCGCCGAACGTGTGCGCCGGTGACGATCGGGCACCGATCGGGTCGATCTCGGGGACGCCTACCGCTGAGCAGGACAAATGATCGAGGCACCCGACGCGGGTCGCGTCTCGTCTCCAGACGTCGGTATCGCCCAGGATCCTGATGAGGGTGCCGGCCGGTGACGCCCGTGCTGCCTCACGAACGTCCTCGGTGCACCTCCCTGGCCTGCCCGCCCCGATGCTGCGCCTGCGAAGTCGGCTCGGAGCAGGCGGTTCGTCACCAAGCCGAGGTGAGCCTCGGCAATGGCGCTTCGTCAGAGGAGCGAGAGGGAGTCAGGCTCGCGGCGCGCGGGTTGGGGCCAGTGGCCCCTGAGGGCCAGTCCAACTGCAGCGAGCTGCGAGGAGACGCTCATCTTGGCGAGGATCGACTTGACCTGAGCGCGCACCGTTGCCTCGGAGACGACGAAGTCCTGGGCGATCTGACGCACCTGGCGGCCCCTCAGCAGCTCGTCGAGGATCTCGCGTTCGCGGGGGGTCAGGGTCGCCAGGCGAGCCCTGCAGTCCTGCACCTGGCCCTTGTCCTCGTGGAAGACGGCAATCAGACGCTCGCGCTCCTCGTCCGGCAAGTGCCAGTGCTCTTCGTTGATCAGCGTGATAACCGAGAGGATCGCGCTGAGGGGTTTGGACTTGCAGATCACGGTGCTGGCCCCGTTGTCGAGGCACTCCCCCCACCGAGCGGGGTCCTGGCTGCTGGTGATCACGACGGCGGGGATGCCTATCTGGGTCAATGGTCGGATCACTGACACACCATTAGTCGAGGGACCCAGGTTGAGGTCGAGCAGGACGACATTCGGGCGTGTGTCAACGATCGTCCTCACCAGGGGGTCCGTCCGGAGCGCTTGGGCGTCGATGGTCACTCGGCTGACGGCATACCCCTCCAAAGTGAGGGCTATGTCCAACGCCTCTGCGAAGAGGACGTGGTTCTCGACCAGGGTGACCCGCGTCAGTCCGCGTTCGTGAGGCATGACCCCGCTCCCGTCGCCTGCAGGCGCCGAGAGATGGGCAGAACGGTGGCAAAAGCCTGCGGGCTTCGCGAGAGCACGACCCGATGCGTGGGAGTAGCTGATTCACCAATATTCATCGATTTCCCCTGGACTGAAAAGTCCCCCCCTAGCGTCGACGAGCCGCTAAGGCCATGAAGGCACACGAGGTGTCTCGGCCACAAGACCCGCTAGGGGGGTCTTGCCCCCCTGTTGCCAGATTTTGCGTCGAACTTACCGAGACTGAGCCTGCGCGAGGTCAGTTCCTGCGCCAGCCCGGAGGGGCTCGACGCTTTCTGTCATGTCTGCGCCGTGAGCTCGACCAGCACGGCCTTGGCTTGCTCGACGATTGATGCGGCGCCGAGGTGCGGTCGGGATCCGTTGGGGGAAGGACAATCGTCGCCGCCGCAGTCTTGACTCCAGGAGGCTCAGCTCAGTCACGTCAAGCCAGGCGCTTCGGTGCTTGTCCGCGGTGGGCGCCGTCGCGCCCGCAAAGGGTTCGCCATGCCTAGTGATGCAGCTCCGTGTGCGGAGGATGCCAACCGGCGTTGTGCGCCAGCCCCACCGCAGCGAGCTGGGACGACACCCCGAGCTTCGCCAGGATCCTCTTGACTTGCGAGCGCACCGTGGCCACCGACACCACGTTCGTCCGGGCGATCTCGGTGACCGACAGGCCTTCACTGAGCCTGGCCAGGACCTCACGTTCTCGCGGCGTCAGACTCTCCAACCCTCGACGCTGTTCCTCGACCTCGCGCCGGTGCTCGTGCAGCCCCCGCAGGAGCTCCTCTCGTTCGTTGGCATCCACCACTGGCAGGCCTTGATGGATGCGTCGAACGACGGAGAGGATCTCGTTCAGCGGCTGCATCTTCGACAGCGTCTTGCGTGCGCCCTGGAGCATGCACTCACCCCACCGACACCGGTCGATCGACGCGGTGACCACGACGACATTCGTCCCCGCGACGGCCAGGGGGCGGATGAGCCGCGCGCCGTCGCCGAAGGTACCGAGGTCGAGGTCGAGCAGGGCCACCCGCGGCCGCATCCGGATCGCGCTCGCCAGCAGCTGTCCCGTCGATCCCGGCGAAGTCGGCAGGGGCAGCCGCCGCGCGTCGTATCCCTCCAGGTTCAGGGCGAGCTCGAGGGACTCCGCGAAGAGCACGTGGTCCTCCACGATCAGGACGCGCGAGTTCGGCCGCTGGGGACTCACGTTGTTCACGACCGACAACTAGTCCGGGGCAGCTGCGAGGTCGAGGACGAACGCAGTACCGGTGCGGTCGTGCTTCAGTCGCAAGGAGTGGCCGCTCTCGGTCATCAGCCGGTAGGCGACGTTCAGACC
>JBAVCA010000439.1:0-2946 GCA_049586475.1 Nocardioides sp. | reverse complement strand
GGCCGGGTCCTGTCCGTCGACGTCGAGGACGTCACGCGGGTGGCGCTGCTCCTGATCAAGGGCAAGGGTCTGGGCCCGCTCGCCGTCTCGCTCGACGGCAAACGACTGAAGGTCCTGTCGACCCAGGCCAGGCGGCTCCAGCTGAGCCGGCTGCAGACCGTGGCGAAGTTCTCCCGGCCGATGTCGGGCACCTTGAAGATCCGGTCGCTCGACGCCAAGCCGGTCGCCATCGACGGCGTCGGCCTCTTCCAGCGCTAGGCAGGGGCCGGTGGTGGCCAGGGCGGCCGCGTCACAGAGTCCCGGTCACTGATGCTGTCGTGTGATCAGAGTGACGGTCGTTCGCGCTCAGCCCCAGGCGCCGACCCCATCAACGACCGTGCCCGACGTCGGTACCGCCGAGGTGGTGATGGTGCCGGCCGACTGCAGGACCGAGTCCGGGCCGACCTTGACGTCGAAGAACAAGAACGTCGCCGCGACGCCGCTCGGAATTCCTCGGATGCCGTCGGCGCTGGTGAATGGAAAAATCTGGCCGTTGCCGAGGTCGGTGGGGGTGGGTTTGCCGGCCACCCAGCCGCTCGACACCGCACTCGGCGGCGTCGGGTCGACGACGCCGGTGGTCGGCAGGCAGGTCACGTGGACCGTCGTCCGACCGGTGCTGCCCGGGCCGCTGTTGTCGAACTGGATGGCGATGTGCAGGTTGTGACCGGGGTCGTCCGTGGTCGGCGAGATCCTGGTAGTGACCTGCGCTCCGCCGCTCGCTGCTGTCGCGGGCGCGGCGGTGGCGAGGACGATCGCCGGTGCGGTCCAGGCGGCTCCGCGCAGGACGGCGCGGCGGTGGGGCTGGCGTTCGTGAGCCATCGGGGCTCCAGTCTCTCCAGGGGTGGTGTGTGGCCGGGGGCGTGCGGGATCGCTCACCAGGGCTGCAGGACGGGGTAGGGCTCACGAGGACGCGGCTTGGTGGGCTCGCCGGCCGTGAACCCCGAAGCGCCGGCCGTGCGGTTGGAGAACTGGTCGCCTGTCGTGCGCGCCGGGACCCGCACCCGATCCCCGGCCTTGGCTCTCACGCTGAACACGCCGCGAGGAGACGGCCGCGCGGAGACCGGTTTGCCGGCCACCCGGACCCGCACGGGGCCGCCGAGGGCGACCTGCGGGCGCCAGGTCAGGTCGATGTAGGGATCGGCGGCGGGGTAGGCCAGCGTGAAGGCCGCGCGTCCACGCGCGGCACGCACCGGCACCACCTGGAGCACGGAGCCGCGCACGACCCGGAACGACGCGGAGGTGAGCTGGTACTGGTTGGCGGCCACCACGAAGCGGTAGCGACCCGGAGTGGAGTCGAGCGGGACCTCCCACTCAGCCGTGTAGCGACCTTCATTGGCTTCCCTGACGTAGCGCGGCCCCAACGGAACCTGCTCGTTGCCGGTGACCTGCCACTCGATCGTGGTGCCGAGGTCGTCGTGCTGCGGGCGCCACCCGCGAGCGGTGCGACGCTCGATGCGGACGAACGCCTGGTCCAGGGGCCGGTCCGTGCCGCGCGCGCCACCGAGCCAGGAGAACGCTGCGCGACCGAGCCGGCGAGTGCGGTCCGGTTGGTCGAGGACCTTCCCCTGCTCCGCCCCAGCCGGGTACGGCGTGTGGTCGGGCTCCAGCCCGTTGGTCGGGTCGAACGCGTACGCCGCCGGCGCGGGGCGGCCCTGGGCCATCGAGGCGGCGAGCAGCGCACTCTGCTCGACGAGCAGGTTGGCGCTGTAGGTGCCGAAGTTGGTCTGACCACCCTCGTAGGCCTGCCAGGAGTACTCCTCGGGGGTGGTGAAGTAGCCCTGGTACTCGTTGGCGAGACCGCTGATGGCGATCGTGCGCACACCGCTACCGGCGAGCGCGGCGGCTACCGCTTCCTTGATCCGGCGCCCTACCTCGGTCGTCACCTCGCCGGGGTTGGAGATCACGACACCGTCACCGACCCGGACCAGGAGCAGCGGCGCGCCCGCGGGGATGGGCACGCCCTGAGGCTCGAGCTGGATCTTGTTGCCCTGCGGCCCCGTCGACGCCGGCAGCCGGTAACCCTCGAAGACAGCGCCGGTGTTCTCCGTCAGCTGACCGCGGTGCTCGTCGGAGCCGGACAGCAGCGGAAGCCCGGGGACAGCCTTGTCGTCCACGCTGCCACCCGAGGTCTTCTGGCCGCAGAAGCAGAAGCGGGTCCAGCGCAGGTCCAGGGTCGGGGTGGAGGTGAGCCGATCGCCCGCCTCCGCCCAGGCCTGCAACATGGCTGCAGCCTCGACGCGCCCGACGTACTCGGCCTCGGCCGGTCCGGTGCGGGTGAGCGCGGAGGACGTGTCGCCCTCGTCGGCATTGGAGAACGCGACGACGACGTCCTGACCCTCGGGGATGTCGCCGAGGCCTCGTAGCGTCTCCTCGGTCGTCAGCATCGCGGCTCCGAGGTGGTCGCCGTTGTAGTTCTGCGCCCGTGAGCCGAGCGTGACCGTGCCGTGGTTGGCGAAGGTGGACCACAGGCCCACGGGCACGAGGTCGCCGTCGATCAGCTTGTCGACGCGTAGCACCTCGAGGTCGGGGTCGATGGTGCCGGCGGCACCGCCCGGCCTCTCGGAGGCCTGGCCCTCACCCAGGTCGCGGTCGATCCCGAAGTTGGCCAGGTGGGCCTCGATGGAACGGTTCTCGGTGAGGCCGACGGGGATCTCGGTGTGACCCCAGGCCGCAGCTCCGGGGCTGAGGTCGTCATCGGCGCGCTCGATCGCCGTAGCGATCCGGCGCGCCAGGAAGGCGTACAGCTGGGGGTCGGGCTGGACGTTGAACTGCGTCGGCGTCGGCACGTTCGGGAACGTGATGTTGTACGCCGAGTAGGGGAAGTACTGCCCGGGCGCGCTGTGGGTGTGGGTGCCGGCGACCACCATCGACTGCTCGTCGATGCCGCGGCCCTTCAACAGCTCGGCC
>JBAVCA010000438.1:0-3527 GCA_049586475.1 Nocardioides sp. | reverse complement strand
CACCCGACCCACCAGAATTTCGGCCACGATCGCTGCGACCGTGCTCCTCGTGGCACCGACCGCCTGCTCGGGGAATCCCGATCCGATCATCGAACCGAGCCCGCCGGTGGCCTCGCCCACTCCGACGGCAACGCCGACTGCTCCTGAGCGGGAATCAGCCAAGGCGTTTATTCGTCGGTGGCAGGCCGCGTCCTTCGATATGCAGAACTCCGGCGAAACTGCAGAATATCTATCACTTTCAAATGGCTGCACCTCCTGTGGCTCTCTCGCGGAAGGGGTCGCGAAGATACACCGCGACGGAGGCTCCATTGCGCAGGCGGGAGGATCACTGAGCGAGATCACACGCGTCGGCAAAGTCGAAGAAACTCTCATATACGAGTTCGTACTCAACACAGATCCCAGTGCCATCCTGGATGCAGACGGGTCGATCAAGACGCGACTCAGCGGAGGAAGTGCGCGGTACCAAGTCAACGTCTCCGATTCTTCAGGATCCTGGCTGGTTCACCGTGTTTCTAGGATCTCTTCATGAGGATCTCGCGTCTCATGACCGTTACTGCCTTGGTCCTGCTCTGCACTGCCCTGTCCCCAGGCTTGGCTGGAGCAGAGGATGTCGAGGTAGACCTGGAGCACCTTTTTTACTCGACGCAAGAGGAAGAATTCGACTCGTCACCGACAGAAGTGACTCCGGGGAAGTCTCGCTTTGAATTCGGCCCAACTTGTGGGCTCGGCGGCGAGGCTATCTGCTACGGCGGGTCCCCGTGCGTGTCAGGAGATGTGACGGGCACTAACTACGACGTCTTCCTAGCTGGTGAAAAGGTCAGCGAGGTATGCGTGACCCCGCAGGAAGCCACCCCACCACCACAGGTCACCCCCGGCCGCGTCCTGCGCGCCTTCCGGAGTCTCACCTGGCCGCAGAGCGACCTCATCATCCAACCGCCGGGCGGTACGACGCTGGTCAACTTCGCGACCAACTTCTACACCGAGAACACTGCGCCCGCGCGGCAGCGCATCACGCTGCTCGGCCAAGACGTCCTCATCGAGGCCACACCGACGACCTACACCTGGCTGCACGGTGACGGCAGCACGCAGGCCACCGACCGCCCGGGTCGCCCCTACCCCCATCTCGACGTCACGCACGACTACCAGAGAGTCGGCAGCTTCGCTCCGCGCCTCGACACCACCTACACGGGTCGGTACCGCCTCAACTCAGGTCCCTGGACGCCGATCCCCGAGACCCTGACCGTCTCCGGCGCCCCCCAGGCACTGCAGAGCATCGAGGCTCGGCCCACCCTCGTCGACCATTGAGGACGCTCGACCGCACGGCGCGCAAACCTAGACACCACCCCATCTAGTCGCGAGTGACTACGCGCGTGCCCGCTCTGCTTCCCCGGCCTCGACGACGTGGCGTGCCGCGAAGATCCGCGGGTCGTTCCAGGCCAGGTAGCCGCTGACGACACCAATGATCGTCATCCCCAGGACGCCGATCGGGCTGAAGATGTGGTCCTCGCGCACGAACCACGCCCCCAGCACCAGCGCCACGGCCGGCGCTCCGAGCAGCCGGTGCCGCGCCACCTGGTCGATCGCCACTGCCAGGCAGCAGGCAATGAGCCCCCATTCGCCGATGTCGCCCAGCGGCCGCCCGATGTCGAACAGGTAGCGGACCTCGTCAGGGCGAGGCTCTCCCGGGCCCAGACGGTGGGTCACATAGCCGGCGGCGATCCCGTTGATCACGTCGAGCGCGCTGTAGAACGCTGCGTAGATCACCGCAGTGAGACGGATGACCCAGGCCAGAGCGTCGTTGCGCCCGCGCACGAGCCACGCCAGGGAGGCGCCCACCAACGGGAACGCGAGAAGTCCCGGGAAGTGGAGGGATGACCACTGGTACGACGTCTCATAGCTGAGGCCATGAGGGTGAAAAAAACCGGCCGCAGCGAGCGAGAGCGCCGGAAGCGCCAGCACGACGGACAGGACCAAGTATTTGCGCATGCTCCCACTGTGCCTGTTCCCTCCCCACAGACCGCTACGCCATGCCTGGGGCGAGGCCTTCTACGCCGGAACAGCCCTTCGCTCGACCCGGACCAGTCGGATCAGGTGCGTCATGTGAAGGAGCCGTCGCACCGCTCCGTTGCACCCCCGCAGTGTCACATGCCCGCCCTGACGGGAGGCCTGGCGTGAAGCCACCGCTAGCACGCGGAGCGCCGTGACATCGACCGTGGTGACCTCGCTCAGGTCGACCAAGACATGGCCGTGCGTGCGGAGAGCGTCGTACAGGGCGGTCCGCGCCTCTCCGGTGCTACGGACGTCGAAGTCTCCTCCGAGCACGAGTGCCGGACCATCAGTGCCGATGTCCATGGTGGCCGCTCCTTCGCTGCTGGTGCTTCAGGATGTCGCTCTCACCACCTATGACGCTCCGAGCCGCCACTAGGTTGCGTAGCGAGGCCCAGCGTTATTCTGCTGCCCCTTCCAGTGCGTCGCGCCCGAGTGGTGCTGGCTAGGCTCGACCCATGGTCAACCTCACCCGGATCTACACGCGCACCGGCGATGCCGGCGAGACTCGTCTCGGCGACATGAGCGTCACCACCAAGAACGACACCCGCCTCCACGCCTACGCCGACGTCGACGAGGCCAACGCGTTCCTCGGGCTGGCGGTCGCCACCGGCGGCCTCGACCAGGATGTCGTCACAGTGCTGACGCACGTGCAGAACGACCTCTTCGACGTCGGTGCCGATTTCTGCACGCCGGTCGTCGACAACCCCGAGTACCCCCCGCTTCGCATCGAGCAGTCCTACATCGACCGTCTCGAACAGTGGTGCGATCAGTACAACGAGTCGTTGACGCCGCTTCGCTCCTTCATCCTCAGCGGCGGCACGTCCGGCGCAGCACAGCTCCACGTGTGCCGCACCGTCATCCGGCGCGCCGAACGTTCAGCCTGGGCTGCGTACGAAGAGCACTCGGCGAGCATGAACCCGCTCGCGATCACCTACCTGAACCGGCTCTCCGACCTCGTCTTCATCTTGGCTCGCCACGCCAACCGTGCCGAGGGCGACGTCCTGTGGGTGCCCGGCGGCGAACGCTGAGCGCAGCCGTCGCCGAGTTCTTCGCACAGGACATCTCACGGGACATCTCGCGGGGCATCTCTCGGGACACCGCACCACACACCGGCTACCCACCGACCGCCACGATCATGTTGCCGAGGTACATGACGGGCACCTGAGCAAGCTCAGGGTCGGTTCCAGTCGGTGCCCGGAGGACGCGCTTCCAGCCAGGACTGGAAGCCGGTCAGGGAGGCCAGGCTCAGCGCCAGCTCGACCTCACCGTCACCGGTCTGGCACCGGATGACGACGTGTTCGGGGTAGAGCGACATCTGCTCAGCACCCAGCGCCTCGCGGCTGCCGTCGTAGCTGAGCGCCTCCCGCGCCCAGGTCCGCTTGGGCCGAGGCGACAGCGAGAACACGCGGAACCACTCGAGTCGCTCACCGGAGTAGCGACCGAGGCCCAGGATCCAACCGCGCCCACCCCGGTTGGGG
>JBAVCA010000437.1:0-3132 GCA_049586475.1 Nocardioides sp. | reverse complement strand
GCATGAGCCCGGGGACGGTGGCCTCGGGGTCGGCGTCCTTGTAGTACTCGACGCCTTGGATCAGGGACGTCGCACAGTTGCCGACTCCCACGATTGCTACTCGTACCGAACCCATGTGGGATTCCTTTCTAGTCACTGCCTGAGTGGTGCTTGCGATCGTGCTGGTATGACGTGTTGGTCAGTTCTGGGGTTGGACAGGCGGGTTCGCCTGCTGGCGGCGCTCCGCGTTGATGAGGTCCGAGAGCCACTGGACCTCCCGCTCGGCCGACTCGACCCCGTGGCGCTGAAGCTCCGCGGAGTACCGGTCGACCTCCTGCTCGGTCATCGACAGCTGCTGCTGGACGCGGTCGAGGCGCTCCTGGAGGCGGGTGCGACGTCCCTCGAGGACCCGCAGTCGAATCTCCATGTCAGTGCGACCGAAGAAGGCGAAGCGGATTCCGAAGTTGTCGTCCTCCCAAGCGGTGGGACCGACCTCGGTCATCAGCCGCTCGAACTCGGCCGTGCCGGCGTCGGTGACCTGGTAGACGATGCGCGGGCGGCGCGAGACCGGCGCCGGCGTGGCCGAGGTCTCCTCGATCAGGGCGCCCCGCAGCATCTTCTTCAGGGTCGGGTAGAGCGAGCCGTAGGACAGCACCCGACCCCATCCGAGCATCAGGTTGAGCCGCTTGCGCAGCTCATATCCATGCATGGGTCCCTCGTGCAGCAGTCCGAGGACTGCGAGCTCGATGGTCTCTGCGCGGCGTGCCATGAGACGTATCGTACTGATATATCCGTCAAGTAGGAAGTTCGGACGGGTCGCGCCAATGCGTCGTCGGTACCGATCGACATCGTGCGACTACTCCTCAGCAGCCGCTCACCTCTTGCGGGCTGTGCCACGCCGGGCCGTACGATCGGGCATTGCGAGCCCCCGAGGCGGTCACCACCGAGGTCACCACCGCTCTGTGGGGGACGCCGCCGGGTGGCCCACCAGGTCCGTGGCGTCGAATCCCGACATCTTGAGGTGAACGTGGCAGGCAAGCGCATGGCCAGCGGCCAGGACCGCACCTGGGCCGAACGGCTGACCTTCCGGAACCGCCCGCAGCGGTCGTGGAAGCAGCATCTCAAGCGCGGCCTGGTCTTCACCCTCGTCTCCGGCCTGTTGTTCAGCCTGCTCGCGGTCGGTGGCTTCGTCGTCCTCTACAAGATGATCGACATCCCCGAGCCGAACGCCGAGTTCCTCACCGAGACGAGCTTCGTCTACTACGAGGACGGTGAGAGCGAGCTCGGCAGCTTCGCCACCCAGCTGCGCGAGATCGTCACGCTCGACGAGATCGCCCAGGACCTGCAGGACGCCGTCGTGGCCGCCGAGAACCGGTCGTTCTACACCGACCAGGGCATCGACCCGAAGGGGATCCTGCGTGCGGCTTTCAGCAACGCGAGTGGCAACTCCCAGCAGGGCGCCTCGACGATCACCCAGCAGTACGTGAAGATCCTCTACCTCACCCAGGAGCGCTCCTACACCCGGAAGATCAAGGAAGCGATCCTCTCGCTCAAGGTCCAGCGGGAGCAGAGCAAGGCCGAGGTGCTCCAGGGCTACCTCAACACGATCTACTTCGGCCGCGGTGCCTACGGAGCCGAAGCGGCGGCCAACCAGTACTTCGGGAAGAGCGCTGCCAAGCTCAGCCTCCGCGAGTCCGCCGTTCTCGCCAGCGTTCTCAACAACCCCTCCGGCCTCGATCCGGACAACGGCAAGGACGCGAAGGCCGACCTGCGCGAGCGCTACACCTACGTGCTGAACTCGATGGCCGAGGTCGGCGACATCACCGAGCAGAAGGCGAGCAAGGCCGCCAAGCGGTTGCCGAAGCTGCCCGTGCTCGAGGCGGAGAGCAGCTACGGCGGCCAGAAGGGTCACCTGCTGACCATGGTCAAGAAGTCGCTGCTCGACCTGAAGAAGAAGGATGGGACCTCCTTCACCGAGGAGGAGATCGACGGTGGGGGACTCCGGATCACCACGACCTTCTCCGAGACGGACATGGAAGCTGCGAAGCAGGGAGTGCTCGAGGTCAGGCCGGAGGGCTTCAGCGACAAGCAGCTGCACGTCGGTGTCGCCAGCGTCGAGCCCGGCACCGGTGCCGTGCGCGGTCTCTTCGCCGGCCAGGACTACCTCGACTCCCAGATCAACTGGGCCATCGCCGGAGGCCAGGCGGGTTCGACCTTCAAGGCCTTCGCGCTGGCCGCTGCCCTCGACCAGGGCTTCGCGCTCAAGGACACCTTCGACGGCAACTCGCCCTACGAGCTCGCAGACGGCAGCGAGGTCGAGAACCAGGGCGACCAGGACTACGGGTCTGCGATCAACCTGGTCACCGCTACCCAGAAGTCGGCCAACACCGCCTTCATCGACCTGACTCTTGCGATGGACGACGGACCCGAGTCCATCATCAAGATGGCGAACAAGATGGGGATCCCGCCGGGCAAGGCGGGCAAGCAGGACGGTTTCCCCGACTCCTCCCCGGGCCTGAAGCCGATCACCGGGGTCGCCCTGGGCTCGCAGACCGTCAGCCCGATCAACATGGCCAACGGCTACGCGACCATCGCCAACGAAGGAGTGGCTGCCGAGCCGTACGTGATCGAGAAGGTCACCAGTGCCAGCGGCGAGGTCCTCTACAACCACAAGGTGGTGACCGAGCGCGCGATCAGCGCCGACATCGCCGCCGACGTCTCCTTCGCCCTGCAGGAGAACGTCCGCGCCGGCTCCGCCACAGCGGCCCTCGGCCTCGACCGCCCGGCCGCCGCCAAGACCGGCACCGCAACGAACGGTCTGGGAGAGGTCTCCTCGGCCTGGTTCGCCGGTTACACCCCGCAGCTCTCGACCGCGGTGATGTACGTCCGCGGGAAGGGGACCGAGCAGCTCCAGGGGTGGCTGCCGTCGTACTTCGGCGGTGCCTTCCCGGCTGACACCTGGACCGCGGTGATGCGCCTGGCACTGGACGGCCTCGACGTCGAGGAGTTCCCGGAGCCTGCCAACGTCGACGGCGACGCTCCCGGGGAGGATCGGGCCCCGGTCTACACCCCACCTCCGCAGACCTCCCAGCCCGCCCCCGCCCCGAAGCCGACCAAGAAGCCGAGCAACGAACCGACCGAGGAACCCACGGC
>JBAVCA010000436.1:0-1729 GCA_049586475.1 Nocardioides sp. | reverse complement strand
CTTGTAGGCGGCATCAAGGCTCGGCTGGAGCTCCTCGAAAGGCACCTCGACGGTGAGCTTGGCCCGGGTCGGGCTCACGGTCTCGACGGCGCTCTTCACAGGTGTATCTCCTCTAGTTCGTGGTGGTGCTCGGTGTGATCAGAAGTCGGGGCGACAGGACTCGAACCTGCGGTCTCCTGCTCCCAAAGCAGGCGCGCTAGCCACTACGCTACGCCCCGCCAAGACGGCTCTCCGAGGTGCTGGAGACCGCTTGGAGCGGATGACGGGAATCGAACCCGCGTGGTCAGTTTGGAAGACTGAGGCTCTACCATTGAGCTACATCCGCGCGCTCCGAATCGCGCTCGGAACCCCTGAATCGTGCCACAGAGGGCGCCTGGGAGCCCAACCGGGACCGCACCTGGCCCGGAGGTTCACCCGGATCGGCCTGGCGCGGGCGGTCACGTCCGATGGACCACCATCATGGCGCGGTCGTCGTCCCGGGAGCCCAGCGACGTCGCCAGCCGCTCGGCGGCACCCAGGAAGGACCCACGCAGCAGCGACTCGGCCTCGCCGAGCAGCTGATCGATGCCGAGGTCGATGTCACGTCGAGGCTCCTCGACCATCCCGTCGGTGTAGAGCAGCACCGCGTCGCCACGCCCGAGGTGGCCCCCCACACAGTCGAAGCGGGCGTCGGGGATCAACCCGAGGACGGGCCCTTCCCCGCGCAGCAGCGTCCAACGTCCCGTGCCGGAGACTCGGTGCGCCGCGGGCGGGTGCCCGGCGCTGCGCACCTCGAAGTCTCCGGTGCGCAGGTCGACCGAGAGATGGACCGCGGTCGCGAAGCCCTCCGACCAGTTCTGTCGCAGGAGGTACTCGTTGGCGGCCGGGAGGAAGCCCGCGGAAGGCAGCGCGCCGAGCAGTCCACCGAACGCTCCCGAGAGCAGCAGCGCCCGCGGGCCGGCGTCTTCCCCCTTGCCGGAGACGTCGACCACGACGATCTGCATGGTAGTGCCGTCCGGTGAGCGGGTCGCGACGATGAAGTCGCCGGCGAACGCCGTCCCTCCAGCAGAGTGCAGGGCAGACTCGACGACCCACCCAGCAGGCAGGTCAGGGATGGTGCCTTGGTTGAGGATGCGGTCACGCAGGTCCACGAACATCCGCTCGCCGCGCGATCCGGCCACCCCCAGCCGGGAGCGCCGCCGGCTCGCGACGATCACGATGCCTCCGATGATCACGTGGACCGCAGCGGCCCCGATGGTACGCCCGGTGAGCTCGGCCTGGTTGAGCAGCGAGATGCCGAGCATGGCCAGGACGAACAGCACGAACTGCGGCAGCGTGCGCGGTCCGAGGAACAGGCTGCCCACCACGATCGGGATCAGCAGCGTGCTGATCGGCGTCACCGAGGGGAAGTTGACGACCGACACCGTCACGAGCACCGCGAAGGCCCCCAGCACAGCGGCCAGCCGCAGGTCTGCGCCGTCCCGGGGCAGGTGCCGACGTCGACGCGACCCGCCCGTGGAGGACCACGTGGTCATCGAGGGAGCACTGGTCACGAAGGGAGCTGCCTCTCACTGATCATGCTTCCCGCCAGCGGCGGATGGGGGTACGCGCCGGGTCTGCGTCGAGGACTCACTCTACGGCGCGCGAGCGGAAGACGGGCTGACACCGCGAGCACCAGAACGAGTTTCTCCCCTGCAGGACCTCGGTGCTCACGCGGCGGCCGCACACCCAGCACGGCTGCCCCTGGCGG
>JBAVCA010000435.1:0-5415 GCA_049586475.1 Nocardioides sp. | reverse complement strand
CTACATGGGCATGCTGGGCATCGTGATGAACTGCCTCGCGCTCCAGGACTTCCTGGAGAAGCTGGGAGTCGAGACCCGGGTCCAGACCGCGATCACCATGGGTCAGGTGGCCGAGCCCTACGTGCCCCGCCGTGCAATCCGGCACATGGAGAAGGGCCGGGTCGTGATCTTCGGCGCCGGCATGGGGATGCCGTTCTTCTCCACCGACACCGTGGCCGTGCAGCGTGCTCTGGAGAGTCGCTGCGAGGTGGTGATCTATGACAAGAACGGCGTCGATGGTCTCTACACCGCCGATCCTCGCAAGGACCCGACCGCGACCAAGCTGGATACGCTGACCTACGACGAGGCGATCTCGCGCGGGATCCAGGTGATGGATCAGACCGCCTTCACGCTGGCCAAGGAGAACAAGCTCCCCATGATCGTGCTCGGCATGGCCGAGGAGGGCACGATCCTGCGCGCTGTGCAGGGTGAGAAGATCGGGACCTTGGTCAGCCCCGACTGAGTCGGCACGACCTCTCATCCAACTCCTCAGCGCCACCCAACGAAAGGCCGTCACCGGTGATCAACGACATCCTCAAAGAGGCCGAGTCAAAGATGGACAAGTCCGTCGAGGCGACCCGGGAGGAGTTCGCCGCGATCCGCGCCGGACGCGCCACGCCCAGCATGTTCAACAAGATCGTCGTTGACTACTACGGCTCGCCGACGCCCATCCAGCAGCTCGCTTCGTTCACCTCGACCGAAGCGCGCATCATCATGATCTCGCCCTTCGACATCACCGCGATCGACAACGTCGAGCGTGCCATCCGCGACTCCGACCTCGGGGTCAACCCGTCCAGTGACGGCAAGGTCTTGCGCTGCGTGTTCCCCGAGCTCACCGAGGAGCGCCGCAAGCAGTACGTCAAGCTTGCGCGCGGGAAGTCCGAGGACGGCAAGATCGCCGTGCGCAACCTCCGACGTACCGCCAAGCAGAACCTCGACAAGCTCGAGAAGGACGGTGACGTCGGCAAGGACGACGTCACCGGCGCCGAGAAGCGTCTCGACGTCTTCACCAAGACGCACACCGACGCGATCGACGAGATGCTGAAGAAGAAGGAGGCCGAGCTGCTCGAGGTCTGACGACCTCGTTCAGCTCCACCACCATGGCCGACGCCCGCTCCGACCCCACCGCAACTCCGCAGCAGGACCACGGCCGGGCAGGTCGCGACCTCAAGGCGGCGGTGATATCGGGCGTCCTGCTCCTGGGTGCCGTGGTGGCCACACTGGCCTTCTGGAAGCCAGCGTTCATGCTGATCGTGGTCATCGGCGTGGTCGTGGCGATCTGGGAGCTCCGGCAGGGGCTGCTGGCCAAGGACATCGACCTACCGGAGCAGCCGCTCATGGTCGGTGGCGTCGTGATGGTCGTCGTGGCCTACGCCTACGGGTCCGAGGCCCTGGTCACCGCGACCGCCGTCACGGCCCTGGTCGTGATGCTGTGGCTGCTGCGCCGCGGCATCGACGGCTACGTCAAGAACGCCACGGCGTCGGTGTTCACCCTCATCTACATCCCCTTCCTGGGTTCGTTCGTCGCGCTCCTGCTCTCCGAGGGCGGGCGCCAAGGAGGAGGCCTGGACAACGACGGCGTGCAAGGGATCCTCACGTTCGTGCTGCTGACGATCGCCTCCGACATCGGGGGCTACATCGCCGGTGTCACGTTCGGCAAGCACCCGATGGCCCCAGTGATCTCTCCGAAGAAGTCCTGGGAGGGGTTCGCAGGGTCGCTGGTCGCGACGGTGGCGATGGGCGCCTTCCTCGTAGTCGTGCTGCTCGAGGGCGACTGGTGGGTAGGGACCATCCTGGGCCTGATCGCCGTGGCGATGGCTACCCTCGGTGACCTGTGCGAGTCGGTGATCAAGCGTGATCTCGGCATCAAGGACATGAGCCAGGTGATCCCCGGTCACGGCGGACTGATGGATCGGCTCGACTCGCTGCTGGCCACCATCGCCCCGATCTGGCTGGTGCTGCACTACCTCGTCTTCTGATCGGCCGCGCACCCGACGTGTCGCGATGGGAACAGCCGGGTCGTCCCGAGTCAGGCTGGTGGCTGGATCCGGCGATTCCTGGGATCCCCGGGTCGGGAGGATCCACGTCGGCCTACGATCGGCAGATGACCACCCATGAGGGCGCGGACCTTGCAAGCGAGCAGGTAGGTGGCGACGAGCGTCCGGGTCGGTCCACCGGTCGCAAACGCGCTTCCTCGCACAACCCCACGATCTGGCAGCGTGGCCATCCCGTGTTCGTGCCGCTTGCCGGGTTCTTCACCGGAACCCTGCTGGTGGCACTGGTCCTAGGTGCTCTCGGTGTGGGCCTCAAGGCATGGTTCGACGTTGACCTGAGCGAGAACCCGGAGCCGTTCTTCGTGGCCATCCTGGCTCTCCTGGTGCTCAACGTCCTGCTGCTCGTCGCACCCGTGACCCGACGGTTCGCGCGTTACATGCTGTTCGGACTGCTGGCCACACCGGTGGTGGTGGCAGGTGTGGGTGCCGCCACGCTGTTCCTGCTGGTGCGCAACGACGGCTAACGGACGGGTCGACGCTGTCGACCCGGATCCGCGCCTCAGAGAAGGAGCTCATACCCATGGCCGAGTACGTCGGAGCCGTCGACCAGGGCACCACCAGCACCCGATTCATGATCTTCGACCACGCTGGTGAGGAAGTCGCGCGCCACCAGCTCGAGCACGAGCAGATCCTGCCGCAAGCAGGCTGGGTGGAGCACGATCCGGTCGAGATCTGGGAACGCACCAGCTCGGTGCTGCAGAAGGGACTGCAGAAGGCCGGACTGACCGCCTCAGACCTGGTGGCCCTGGGCATCACCAACCAGCGCGAGACGACAGTGGTCTGGGACAAGAACACTGGTCTGCCGTTCTACAACGCGATCGTGTGGCAGGACACCCGCACCGACAAGATCGCCAGCAGGCTCGAGCGCGACGGACACGGCGCCCTGATTCGCGAGCGCGCCGGGCTGCCTCCGGCGACCTACTTCTCCGGGGGCAAGATCCAATGGATCCTCGAGAACGTCGACGGCGTCCGCGAGGCTGCCGAGGCCGGCGATGCGCTGTTCGGCAACATCGACTGCTGGCTGCTCTGGAATCTCACCGGCGGCGCCGACGGTGGCGTGCATGTCACCGAGCCCACCAATGCCAGTCGCACCATGTTGATGGACCTCGAGACGCTGCAGTGGGACGACGAGCTGCTGGCACTCTTCGACATCCCGCGCGCGATGCTGCCGGCGATCAAGTCGTCCAGCGAGCCCGGGGGCTACGGGACCACGCGCTCCAACGGCCCGCTGCGCGGGGAGGTGCCGATCACCGGCATCCTCGGCGACCAGCAGGCCGCCACCGTCGGACAGGTCTGCTTCGAGCCGGGCGAGGCCAAGAACACTTACGGCACCGGCAACTTCATGCTCCTCAACACCGGCACTGAGCTGGTGCGCTCCCAGGCAGGTCTGCTGACCACGATCTGCTACCAGTTCGGCGAGGACAAGCCGGTCTACGCCCTCGAGGGTTCGATCGCCGTCACCGGCTCAGCGGTGCAGTGGCTGCGCGATCAGCTCGGGATCATCAGCGGCGCCTCGCAGAGCGAGTCCCTGGCGCGTCAGGTCGAGGACAACGGGGGTGTCTACTTCGTGCCGGCCTTCTCGGGGCTGTTCGCGCCCTACTGGCGCTCAGATGCTCGCGGGGCGATCGTCGGGCTGTCACGCTTCAACACCAACGCCCACCTGGCCCGCGCCACCCTGGAGGCGATCTGCTACCAGAGCCGCGACGTGGCAGAGGCGATGGAGAAGGACTCCGGTGTGAAGCTCGAGGTCCTGAAGGTCGACGGCGGGGTCACGGCCAACGAGCTGTGCATGCAGATCCAGGCCGACGTTCTCGGCGTCGAGGTAAGCCGTCCAGTTGTTGCGGAGACCACCGCCTTGGGGGCTGCCTACGCCGCCGGGCTTGCAGTGGGCTTCTGGAACGACACCGACGAGCTGCGCGAGAACTGGAACGAAGCACAACGGTGGTCACCGCAGTGGGACCAGGACAAGCGCGAGGCTGGTTATGCACAGTGGAAGAAGGCGGTGACCCGCACGCTCGACTGGGTCGACGTCGAGTGATCCCTACCGCCGGAGCACCACGCCGCCCACCTGAGAGAAGGCCCCTGTGAGGTCCGTCGCACTGTCCCCCGAATTTCGCACGCAATCCCTGGCGGCCATGGCCGAGGAGGAGCTCGACATCCTCGTCATCGGCGGAGGTGTGGTCGGCAGCGGAAGTGCGCTCGACGCCGCTACCCGTGGGCTCAAGGTCGGCCTGGTCGAGGCACGCGACTTCGCGTCCGGCACCTCGAGCCGGTCCAGCAAGCTCGTGCACGGTGGTCTGCGCTACCTGGAGATGCTCGACTTCCGATTGGTGGCCGAGGCACTCAAGGAGCGGGGACTGCTGCTGCAAGAGCTCGCCCCCCACTTGGTGCACCCGGTGGCGTTCCTGTATCCGCTGCAGCACCGCTGGTGGGAGCGTTTCTACGCCGGCTCCGGCGTGGCCCTGTATGACGCGATGTCGCGCCTCTCGGGCCGCGCCGGGGTACCGGTGCACCGTCACCTGACGCGGCGTGGGGCCCGCAAGCTCGCGCCGTCGCTGCGCAAGGACGCGCTGGTAGGAGCGCTGCACTACTACGACGCGCAGGTCGACGACGCCCGCCACACCATGTTCATCGCTCGTACCGCGGCGGCCTACGGGGCCCACGTCGCCTCGCGGGCGCGAGTCGTGGAGCTGGTGCGCGAGGGGGCGCGGGTCACCGGGGCGGTGGTGCGCGACCTCGAGTCCGACACGACCATCACCATCCGCGCCAAGCAGGTGGTCAACGCCACCGGCGTGTGGACCGACGAGACCCAGGCCCTCGGTGGGCAACGCGGTGAGTTCAGGGTTCGCGCCAGCAAGGGTGTGCACCTGGTCGTGCCCAAGGACCGGATCCGCTCCGAGGTCGGACTGATCCTGCGGACCGAGAAGTCCGTGCTCTTCGTGAT
The DNA here is from genome assembly GCA_049586475.1 of Nocardioides sp. Lineage (GTDB taxonomy): Bacteria > Actinomycetota > Actinomycetes > Propionibacteriales > Nocardioidaceae > Nocardioides. The sequence goes on along the minus strand of JBAVCA010000435.1, from coordinate 378 downwards.
CCCCTGGGGGCGGCACTGGATCATCGGCACCACCGATACCGATTGGGACCTCGACAAGGCGCACCCCGCCGCGAGTCGGGCTGACATCGACTACCTGCTCGAGCGCGTCAACGAGGTGCTCGAGGTGCCGCTGACCCACGCCGATGTCGAAGGCGTGTACGCCGGGCTCCGCCCCTTGCTCGAGGGGGAGTCCGACGCCACCTCGCAGCTCTCGCGTGAGCACGCGATCGGCCACCCAGCGCCGGGCCTGGTGGTGGTTGCGGGCGGCAAGTACACGACATACCGGATCATGGCCCAGGACGCGATCGACGAGGCAGTCTTCGGGTTGTCGTCCCAGTTCGACCGCAGGGTCGGCCCATCGGTGACCGAGGACGTGCC